>NZ_BAAHAF010000155.1:0-86622 GCF_054777815.1 Angustibacter speluncae
TCGCGAGCGCGAGGCCGGCGGCCAGGCCGAGCGGCCCGCCGAGGGCCGTGGCGAGCGCGACGACCACGGCGGCCAGCACCACCACCGCCACCGCGACCGACGGCGTCGTCCAGGCGTCGAGGCGGCGGTGCAGGGCGCGCAGGCGCCCGGGGTCGGTGGCCCGCGCCGTGAGCGTCACCGCCAGGCCGCGCACCAGGCCGAAGCCGAGCCCGGTGGCGGCGGCGAGCGCGGGCGAGCCGGTGAGCACCGCGAGCGCGACGAACAGGTAGGTGGCCGACGTCATGACGTACGTCGCGAAGCCGAGGCCGATCTGCGCGCCGAACCCGGTGGCGTAGATCCAGCGTCGGTAGCTGTCGAGCCAGCGCTCGTTCACCTGGCGCGGGTGCAGCGGCAGCGCGAACCCGCCGGCGCGCACCTCGGAGGCCAGGGCGACGGCGGCGGCGACCAGCCCGAGCAGCAGCGCGAGCGCCGGTCGGCCGTCGAGCAGGGGTCCGACCAGCGCGGCGGCCCCGGCCGACAGGGCGGCGACGACGGCGCCGCCCGCGACCGAGCCGAGCACGAACAGCGCGCAGGTGGTGGCGTAGCGGTTGCCGCGCGACCGCTCGGTGAACGGGTTGATGGCCGACACCATCGACAGGCCGCAGGGCGACCAGGTGCCGCGGACCGCGGCGAGCAGCGCGCAGACGAGCGCCGCGGCGCCGAGGACGCCGACGGGAGCGGGGACGGCGAGCACGGTGGTCACGGGACCACCACCTCCCTCGAGCCGATGGCCGGGTGGTCGTCCTCGGCGATGGCGTAGACGGTGACCAGGTGCCGCCCCGGTGTGGCGCTCACGGTGACGTCGAACCCGTGGTCGCCGCGGGCGGCGTAGACGTCGGTGACGTCCGGACGCGGCCGACCGGTGGGGAACCAGGAGATGCCGCGGCCGTCGACGTACACCGCGACCGGGATCTCCTCGGTGGGGTGCTCGCGGTCGAAGGCCCAGCCGGTGACGCGGATCGCCCGCGGCTGCGCGGTGACCGTCTCGAGGTTGCCGATCCCGCCGGTCCGCCCCACGGTGACGGTCCGCTGGCCGACCAGCGGGTTGGTGGCGCCGCCGCCGACGTTGATGCCGTAGACCGAGTAGGTGCGCACGCCGGGGCCGGCGGGCACGGTGATCTCGAACCCGTGGTCGCCGGTGGTGCCGAACGCGCGGTTGACGTCCGGCCGCGGCCGCCCGGTCGGGAACCAGGAGATGCCGCGGGCGCCGTCGTAGACCGCGACCTGGATCGCGGTGCCGGGCTGGTCGGGGTCGTAGGCCCAGCCGCGCAGCCGCACCTCGCCGCCGGCGGCGACGGCGGACTCGAGGTTGCCGCGGGGCAGCGCGCCCGGGTTCACCTCGACGCGCTCGCGGCCGATCAGGACGTTGGCCCGCGCCGGGCCGACGTTGCGCGCCCACACCTCGACGGCGTGCCAGCCGTTGGTGGCCGGGACCTCGATGTCGTAACCGTGCACGCCGGACACGCCGTAGGCGCGGTTCACGTCCGGGCGCGCCACCTCCGACGGCCACCAGCCCTTGCCCTGCCCGTCGACGTAGACGGCCACGGGGAGTGCCTCGTCCGGGCTGTCGAGGTCGAGCGACCAGCCCTGCAGGCGGACGGTCGGCCCGGTGCTGGTGGCGCGCTCGAGCCGGCCCGTCGGGGCCGAGCCCAGACCCACCTCGATCGAGCGGGTCGCGATGACGGGGTTCGGGCCGGCCGGGCCGCGGTTGATCGCGTAGACCGTGTACTGGTGGACGCCGACCGGTGCGGTGAGCGTGATGTCGAAGCCGTGGGCCCCGGTGATGCCGAGCGCGCTGTTGACGTCCGGACGCGGCTCGTCGGCGGCGAACCAGCCCAGGCCGCCGCCGTCCTGGTAGACCGCGACGTAGACCGACTGGCTCGGCTCGTCCATGTCGACGGCCCAGCCGCGCAGGCGCACCGAGGTGCCCTCGGAGCTGAGCTGGTCGAGGCCGCCGAACGGCGCCGTCCCGTTCAGGCAGGGGGCGCTGTGGGTCGTGGTGTTGTTGTCGGTGCGGCTGGCGCTGCTGCACACGCCTGCGTACTCCTGCCACGGCGGCGTGCACGACACCACCCGGCAGACGACGGGACCGGTGTTCTCCCAGGGGATCTGGGTGTTGCACTGGCCGTAGCGGAACTGGTTGCAGGCGACGAGGCGGTTGTCGCACGTGCCGCCGTCGTTGTTGCAGCGGCACGCCCACCCGTTGTTGCGGAAGGCGTTGCAGTCGATGTAGTACCGCGCCGCGCCGTTGCACAGCGACGCGTTGTCGGCCTTCCACCAGCCCGCGACGAACGAGTTCGGCGGGCACGAGTTCGCGCCGCCGTTGATGGTGCAGCAGAACACCGTGTACCCGCTGGAGCAGGTGTTGTGGCTGCCGCACACGGCGTCGTAGGCGCTCGCCGGCCGGGTCAGGAACGACCACGGCGTCGTGGCGAGCGCGGCCGCACCGAGCGTGGTGCCGCGCAGGAAACCGCGCCGGTCGGGGCCGGACCTGCCGGCCACCCGCTCGACGATCCGCTGGGCCAGGGTCTGCGTCACGACACCTCCACGCCGTCGAGCAGGTGGTGCACCTCGTCCAGGAGCGGCGAGGCGCTGCCGGCGGAGCCGAGCACGACGAACAGGCACAGCGCGTGCTCGCCCAGCGTGAAGAAGCGCTGGTAGCCGAGCTGGCCGGCCCGCCGGATCTGCAGCGTCCCCGGCGCGAACTCCTGCAGCCGAGGACGGGGCAGCGGCGAGGCGGCGAACAGCGCCGACCCCACCTCCTGCGGCCCGAACTCGACCAGGGCGACGAACGCGTTGCGTGCGCCCATCGTGTCGACCGCGCCGCTGCCGAAGTCGCCGCGCACGCCGGGCAGCGCGAAGTTGCCGACGTGCAGCACCGGTGCCGGCACCTCGCCGGCCCAGCCGAGGCCGCCGCCGGCGGCGCGCGCCGATGGCGCGGCCCGCGTCTGCGGCGAGGAGAACCCGGCCGTCGGTGTGGGGCGCAGGTACAGCCGGCCCTCCCACCCGGTGGGGACGCGGGCGCTCAGCCCCCAGCCGCTGACGACCTGCTCGCCGGTCGAGGTGCTCACCGCGCCACCTCGTGCGGCTCGTGGTCGTTGTCGTGGACGTGGTCGTGATCGGCCGGCGCGTACAGGCTCGGGTGGCCGGGGCCGATGCCCGAGCGGGCGAGCTCGGCGTCGACGTCGGCCTCGCGCTCGCGGTCGCCGGCCGACTTCACCACTCCTCCGGCGCCGCCCGCCACCGGGGCGTCGCCGCCGGCCCGGCCGATCAGGCCCTCGACCTGGGCGAGCGAGGACGCCGAGCCGTGGCCGCGGACGCGTCCGCTCGGCCCGTGCACCGCGACGACGAACGGCGAGCCGGGCACGTCGTAGTCGGCCCAGGCCTGCGAGCTCATCACGACCTCGACGTCGCGCGGGGCGATCGCGGCGACGAGGGACGGGCTCTCGTCCTCGGGTCCCTTGGTCAGCACGACGAGCCGCGAACCGGACGGGCGCCAGCCCTCCTGCAGCTCGGTCCAGTAGCGCTCGCACCCGGTGCAGCCGGTGGACAGGAACACCGCGATCGTGTCGTGCTCGACCGAGACCAGCCGCATGGTGAGGACCTCGCCGGCAGGCGTGGTGCCCTGCACGTCGTGCGCGGCCGTCCACTCCTCGCGGCCCTCGACGCGCACCGGTGCGGGGGCGACGCCGTCGGCCACCTGGAACGGCGGCGCCGCGGTCGCGCCGACCTGGGCGGCGACGTCCTGGCCGCCGCCGTCGAGCGCGTGCAGCCGGCGCAGCAGGTCGGCGTAGGCACGCAGCAGGCCGGCGACGAGCACGGCGAGCACGGCCACGGCCACGGACAGGACGACGACCACGGCGGTCACGAGGTCCCCTCTCGACGGGCCGTCCCCAGGGCGGGGAGGGCCGAGATCAGCTGGGTGAGCAGGTAGGCGAGCAGGGCCGCGGCGCCCACCACGAGCAGGCCGGCGAGCAGGTCGCGGGCGAGCAGCGTGGTCAGCGGCGCGGTGGGGGCGACCAGGGCGACGGCGCCCGCCGCGGCCAGGCCGAGGTCGACGGCGACGTGCCAGCGGCTGACCGGCGTGCGCGCCGCGGGCGACAGGCACCCGCAGGCGGTGCTGGGCGCGACGACCAGCAGGCGCACGGCGAAGGCGGCCAGCGCGAGGTAGGCCACCACGGTGACGGCGGCGGCGGGGCGGCCGCCGGCCAGCACGACGACCGCGCCGGCCAGCACCTCGCCGGCACCGACGACGCGGGCGGAGACCGGGGCGGGGAGGGACCGCGGCAGGCCGGCCGCGACCAGCGCCTCGGCGGCGGTGCGGGGGCGGACGAGCTTGCCCGCACCGGAGACGACCAGCAGGACGCCCGCGGCGAGGAGCAGTCCGACCATGTGCTGCGGCTCCCCACGTCGTGGTGCGCCCGAGGCGCCTGACCCCCCGGTCGGCTTCGACCCTAACCCGGTCCGTCCGGGTTGTGGCAGAGGTCGGGCAGGTCTGTCTCGTCCCCCGGATCGCGCTGGATAGCCTTCGCGCATGAGCGAGCCCGACCTCCCCGCGAGCGACCTGCCCGAGCAGCTGCGGGTGCGGCGCGAGAAGCGGCAGCGGCTGCTCGACGCCGACGAGGGCCGCACGCCCTATCCCGTGGCCGTGCCCCGCACGCACTCGCTGGCGCAGGTGCGCGCGGCCCACCCCGACCTCGAGCCGGGTGCCGAGACCGATGACGTCGTGTCGGTCGCGGGCCGGGTGGTGTTCGTCCGCACCACGGGCAAGCTCTGCTTCGCCACCCTGCAGGAGGGCGACGGCACCCGGCTGCAGGCGATGCTCTCGCTCGCGAACGTGGGCGAGCAGGCGCTCGCCGACTTCAAGACCGACGTCGACCTCGGCGACTTCCTGTCCGTCACGGGCCGGGTCGTGTCGAGCCGGCGCGGCGAGCTGTCGGTGATGGCCGACGCCTGGGCGATGGCGGCGAAGTCGCTGCGGCCGCTGCCCGTCCTGCACAAGGACGTGAACGAGGAGACGCGCGTCCGCCAGCGGTACGCCGACCTGGTCGTGCGCGAGGAGGCGCGCCGGATGGCGCGGCTGCGCATCGACGCCGTCGCGAGCGTCCGGCGCACGTTCGCCGACCACGACTTCCTCGAGATCGAGACCCCGATGCTGCAGACGATGCACGGCGGCGCGTCGGCGCGGCCGTTCGTCACGCACTCGAACGCGATGGGCATCGACCTGTACCTGCGGATCGCCCCCGAGCTGTTCCTCAAGCGCGCGGTCGTCGGCGGCATCGAGCGGGTCTTCGAGGTGAACCGCAACTTCCGCAACGAGGGCGCCGACTCCAGCCACTCGCCGGAGTTCGCGATGATCGAGGGCTACCAGGCGTACGGCGACTACGACTCGATCGGTGAGCTCACCCGCGAGCTCGTGCAGCGCGCCGCGGTCGACGCCACGGGGTCCACGACCGTGACGCTGGCCGGCGGGGAGGAGTACGACCTCGGCGGCGAGTGGGCCCGGCTCGAGATGTACCCGTCGCTGTCGCAGGCCCTCGGCGAGCAGGTCACCCCCGCCGCCACGGTGGGCGAGCTGCGCGCCCACGCCGACCGGCTCGGGCTCGAGCTCGACCCCAAGCACCTCACCCACGGCAAGCTGGTCGAGCACCTGTGGGAGCACCTGGTCGGTGACCACCTGCACGCGCCCACGTTCGTGCGGGGTTTCCCGGTCGACACCTCGCCGCTGGTGAAGGAGAGCCGCGAGGTGCCGGGCACGGTCGAGAAGTGGGACCTGTACGTGCGCGGTTTCGAGCTGGCCACCGGCTACTCCGAGCTGAACGACCCCGTCGTGCAGCGCGAGCGGTTCGAGGAGCAGGCGAAGCTGGCGTCCCTCGGTGACGAGGAGGCGATGCGCGTCGACGAGGACTTCCTGCGCGCGATGGAGTACGGCATGCCGCCGATGGGCGGGTTCGGTATGGGCGTCGACCGGCTGCTGATGGCGCTCACCGGCGCCGGCATCCGCGAGACCATCCTGTTCCCGCTGGTGAAGCCCGAGTAGGAGGCCGGCGCGCCCGCGGGCGTACCCTGGGGGCGTGCTCGACGCCCTCGGTGCCCTCGTCCCCTCGATCGGGGTGGGCCTGCTGTTCTGGTTCGCGATCCGCGCCATGATCAACGCGGACCGGCGCGAGCGCGCGGCCCTGGCGAAGCTCGACGCGGCCGAGCGCGAAATGACGACGGAAATGCCCCCGCGGGCGTCCGCGCCGCATTCCGACTGATTTTCTCCTCCGGCATTTCCCGGTGCCGGATTCGACTTCGCGCGAATTCCCCGACAGAATGCGTCCGCATTCGAATTCCGGCGCGCGCTCCCGCGTGCCGGGACATTCCTTCCCGGGTGGAGAAGAACCATGGCGCAGAAGGTCCAGGTCATCCTCGTCGACGACGTCGACGGCGGCGACGCCAGCGAGACGGTCACCTTCGGTCTCGACGGCGTGAGCTACGAGATCGACCTCAACGACGACAACGCCGCGAAGCTGCGCGACGCGCTGGCGACCTGGGTGGGCCACGCCCGCCGCGTGGGTGGTCGCTCGACCGGCCGACGCCGCTCCGCGTCGTCCTCGTCGTCGTCCTCCGCGTCGTCGTCGGGCTCGGCCAAGGGCGGCACCGACACCGCCGCGGTCCGCGCCTGGGCCCGCGAGAACGGCTACGAGGTCAGCGAGCGCGGCCGCATCGCCGCCGACGTGCTGGCCGCCTACGAGGCCGCCAACTAGGACGCCCCCGTCCCGCGGAGTGTGAGCCCCGCGCACGACACGCCCGGCGTGTCGTGCGCGGAGTTCACACTCTGCGGGCGGCGAGGGCGCGGCGCCCGCGGCGGGCCAGCAGCCAGGCGCCGGTGCACACCAGGCCGGACCCGAGCGCCAGGCCCACCAGCACCAGGCCCGCCCCGACCACGAACAGGCCGCTGTCGTCGCTCGCGGCGGCGTCGACCGTCCAGGCGGCGGTGAAGGCGAGCGTGATCGCGGGCGCCACCCACCACGGGGCGGCGAACCAGCCGGCGACGGCGGCCACCACGAGCAGCGTGACGACGCACCCGGCCACCTGCACGACTGAGTAGGGGCCGGTCACCGTCCCGGTGGCGGGGTCGGTGACGTAGCCCGACTCCCACCCCAGCCAGGCGAACCAGGTCGCGGCGGCCGCGACGGCGGCGAGCAGGGCGACGAGCGGCGACGGCAGGCGGGACGGCACGGGTCCCATCCTGGTCTCAGTCGGCGCGCAGCCGCAGCGACTGGCCGGGGCGCAGCTGGCCGCAGCGGTCGACGTCGTCGTCGACGACGTACCCGATCACCGGGTAGCCGCCGGTCACCGGGTGGTCGGCCAGGAACAGCACCGGCAGCCCGGACGGCGGCACCTGCAGCGCGCCGCGCACCATGCCCTCGCTGGGCAGCTCGCCCTCGCGCAGCCGCTCGAGCGGCTCGCCGCCGAGGCGCACCCCGACGCGGTTGCTCTCGCTCGTGACCTCGTACACCTGCGTCGTCAGCAGCGCCCAGGCGTCGTCGTCGAACCAGTCGCGGCGCGGACCGGGCAGCACCCGCACCTGCACCTCGCCGTCGGGCGGGCCGGGGGAGGGCGCGACGTCGACGCCGGGGGCGGCACCGCACGCGTCGCCGACGGGCAGCACGTCGCCCTCGCGCAGCACCGGGGGGCCGAGTCCGCTCAGCACGTCGGTGGCGCGCGAGCCCAGCACGGGGTCGACCGCGAACCCGCCGCGCACGGCGACGTAGGTGCGCAGCCCGCTCGCGGGGGGCCCGAGCCGGAGCTCGCCGCCGGCCGGCAGGGTGAGGGGTGCGTCGTGCGCGCCGCCGCCCGCGCAGGGTGCGCCGGTGGTCACCACGGTGACCGGCGCGTCGGCGCGCAGCACCAGCCCGCCGAAGGTCACCTCGAGCACCGCGGCGCCGGACTCGTTACCCAGCAACCGGTTCGCCCGCCGGTACGACGCGCGGTCGCACGCGCCGGAGCGTCCGATGCCCAGCGCGGCCTGGCCGCGACGACCCTCGTCCTGGACGGTGGTGAGCGGCCCGGGGGAGACGACCGTCAGGGTGCGCGTCACCGGTCCACCGCCACGAACCGCACCCGGGTGGCCGGACGCAGCAGCGCCGCGGGCTCGCGGTCGAGGTCGAACACGTCGAGGTCGGTGCGGCCGAGCAGCTGCCACCCGCCCGGCGACTCGCGCGGGTAGACCCCGCTGAACTGCCCGGCGAGGGCGACCGAGCCGGCCGGCACCTTCGTCCGCGGGGACGACCGGCGCGGCACGTCCCAGTCGCCGTCGTCGCACGTCAGGTAGCCGAAACCCGGTGCGAATCCGCAGAACGCGACCGTCCAGGTGCTCGCCGTGTGCCGGCGCACGACCTCGTCGCGGTCGCAGCCGAGCAGGCCGGCGACGTCGTCGAGGTCCTCGCCGTCGTAGACCACGGGCACCTCGACCAGGTCGCCCTCGGCGCGCTCGCCGGCCTTCGGCGTCACCGCGCGCACGCGGCGGCCGACGTCCTCGGGCGAGGTGCCAGGCTCGGTGACGAGCAGGATCGTCTGCGCCGCCGGCACGACCTCGACGACGCCGGGCAGCGGCTCGTCGAGCAGCGCGGCGTACAGCGCGAGCACCTCGTCGAGGTCCCCGAGCTGCACCAGCAGCCCCCGGGTCCCGCTCGGCAGCAGGTCCACGGCGCTCAGGCGAACGGCGCCACGTCGACACCCGCGCCGGTGATCGCCGCCCGCACCGCGCGCGCGATCTCGACCGCACCCGCGGTGTCGCCGTGCACGCAGATCGAGCCGGGACGCAGGTCGAGCGACCCGCCCTCGACGTCGGTGACCGGCTCGCCGGTGGCCATCGCGACGCAGCGGCGGGCGATCTCGTCGGCGTCGTGCAGCACCGCGCCGGGCAGCCGGCGCGAGACCAGCGTCCCCTCGGGGGTGTACGCGCGGTCGGCGAACGACTCGTGGACGGTGGTGAGCCCCGCCTCGTCGGCCAGCCGCAGCCAGGCCGAGCCCGGCAGCCCGAGCACCGGCAGCGTGCGGTCGTAGTCGACGACCGCGGCGACGACCGCGGCCGCCTGCTCCTCGTGGTGAACGATCGCGTTGTACAGCGCGCCATGGGGTTTCACGTACCGCACCCGCGAGCCGGCGACGCGGGCGAACGCGTCGAGCGCGCCCACCTGGTAGATGACGTCCTGGGTGAGCTCGTGCGGCTCGACGTCGATGAACCGGCGGCCGAAGCCGGGCAGGTCGCGGTACCCGACCTGCGCGCCGATCGCGACGTCGTGCTCGACGGCCTTCTCGCAGACCCGCCGCATGATCGTCGCGTCGGACGCGTGGAAGCCGCACGCGACGTTGGCGCTGGTGACGACCTCGAGCAGGGCGTCGTCGTCGCCCAGCGTCCACTGGCCGAAGCCCTCGCCGAGGTCGGAGTTCAGGTCGATCGTGGGCACGTCGCTCCTCAGGAGAACAGCTCGATGACGGGGCGGACCGAGTTGACCGCCAGGTAGAGGGTGAGCAGCCAGGCGAGCCAGCCGACCACGAGCAGCCAGCGCGGGTAGCGGTAGCCGTTCAGCAGCTCGGCGCGGAAGGTGCCGACGAACAGCAGCACGCCGATGCCGAACGGCAGCAGCAGGCCGTTGAAGGCGCCGGCGAACACCAGCAGCGTCGTCGGGGCGGTGCCGATGAGCACGTACAGCAGCGTGGTGACGGCGATGAAGCCGACGACCAGCCCGGTGCGCACCTTCTCGCTGGTGCCGGTGCGCGAGGTGACGAAGCTGACCGTCGTGTACGAGGCGCCGATGACGCTGGTGATCGCCGCGGCCCACAGCACCACGCCGAACACCCGGAGCCCGATCTCGCCCGCCGCCTGCTCGAACGCCGATGCGGCCTGCCGCTCGGGGTCGAGCGCCGCGCCGCCGGCGACCACGCCGAGGATGGCCAGGAACAGGATGACCCGCATGACGCCGGTGACGACGATGCCGGTGACCGACCCCCGGGTGATGTCGCGGACGTGCTCGGGGCCGGTCACGCCGGAGTCGAGCAGCCGGTGGGCGCCGGCGTAGACGATGTAGCCGCCGATGGTGCCGCCGATCAGCGTGGTGATCGCCAGGAAGCTGACCTCCTCGGGCAGCACCACGTTCTTCAGCGCCTGGCCGACGGGCGGGCCGGAGCTGATCGCGATGTACGCCGTCAGGACGATCATCAGCACGCCCAGCACCACGACGACCTTGTCGATCGCCGCGCCGGCGCGCTTGTAGAGGAACAGCCCGATCGCGACCGCCGCCGACAGCGCACCGCCGATCTTCGGGTCGAGGCCGAGCATCGCGTCGGTGCCGAGCCCGGCGCCGCTGACGTTGCCGATGTTGAACACGAAGCCGCCCACGAGCAGCAGCGCCGCCATCGCGTAGCCGAGGCCCGGCAGCACCAGGTTGCCGAGCTCCTGCGCGCGCCGGCCGGAGACGCCGATGACCCGCCAGACGTTCAGCTGCAGCGCGATGTCGACCACGATCGACACCGCGATCGCGAACGCGAACGCCGCACCGAGCTGGACGGTGAAGGTCGTGGTCTGGGTGATGAAGCCCGGGCCGATGGCCGAGGTGGCCATGAGGAACATCGCGCCGAGCAGGGTCGAGCGGGTGCTCGAGGCCATCCGGCCGGTGCCGGACGGCGCGGCGTCCGTCGTGGTGCCGTCCTTCGCGAGGTCGGGTCGGGCGGGGTCGGTGGCCATGGGGGCTCCAGGGGTGTGCGGCTCTGCGTCCGGGTCCCGACCGTAGGGATCGTTCAACGATCCGGCAAGACCCTCTTCCCACGATCGTCGTGATCGGTCAGGCTGGAGGGGTGATGATGGGCGCGTGCACACCACCTCCTCCGGCAGCGCCGCCGGCTGGCTCCAGGCCGTCGAGGTCGAGGCCCGGGCGATCGACCGCACCAGCACCGCCGAGCGGGTCGCCGACGTGCTGCGCCGCCGCATCACCGAGGGCGACCTCCCGCCCGGCACCCGGCTGCAGGAGGAGCTGCTCGTCGACGCGCTCCGGGTCTCGCGCAACACCCTGCGCGAGGCGTTCCGGCTGCTCACCCACGAGGGCCTGCTCGTGCACCACCTGCACCGCGGCGTCTTCGTCCCCGAGCTCGACGAGTCCGACCTGGTCGACCTCTACCGGTTGCGTCGTGCCATCGAGTGCGACGTCGTCCGCTCGCTGCACGACCTCGACCGCGTCCGGCTGCGCCCGCTGCACGACGACGTCGCCGGCGGCGAGGCCGCGGCCGAGCGCGGCGACTGGGTCGCCGTCGGCACGGCGAACATGCGGTTCCACTCCCACCTGGTGGCGCTCGCGGGCAGCCGCCGGGTCGACGACGTCACCGCGCGTGTGCTCGCCGAGCTGCGCCTCGCCTTCCACGCCGTCGCGAGCCCGCAGGTGCTGCACGAGCCGTACGTCGGGCGCAACCGCGAGCTGCTCGCGCTGCTCGACGCCGGTGAGTTCGCTCGTGCCGCAACCGATCTGGAGCAGTACCTCCGCGACTCCGAGCAGCAGCTGCTCGACGCCCTCCGCGCCGGCTGACGCACCCGGGGTCGCCCGGTGAGCCGGCTCGAGGTCGCCGTCCGCGTGCCGGTCGGTGCACCGCTGCCCGAGCTCGCCGCGTTCGCCCGCGAGGTCGAGGACGCCGGGCTCGACGGCATCGGCGTCCCCGACCACCACCACACCGGCCGCGACGCCTACCTCGCGCTCGCGGCGATGGCGGGGGCCACGTCGCGGCTCCGGCTCTTCCCCGCCACCTCGAACACGGTCACCCGCCACCCGCTGGTGATGGCCGCCCTGGGCAACAGCCTCGACGAGCTCGCCCCGGGACGCGGCCACCTCACGGTGGCGCCGGGGTTCCTGTCGGTCGAGAAGGCCGGGCAGCCGCAGGAGCGGCGCGAGCGGCTGCGGCGGGTGGTGCTGGCGCTGCGCGGCCTGCTCGGCGACGGTGAGACCGACCTCGACGGCACGCCGCTGCAGCTGTTCCACCGGCCGGCGGGCGGCTCGCGCGTGCACGTCCTGGCGTCCGGGCCGCGCCTGCTCGAGCTCGCCGGCGAGGTCGCCGACGGCGTGATGATGCTCGTCGGCCTGCACCCCGGCGGCGTCGAGGCGGCGCGGGCGCACGTCCGCGCCGGGGCCGAGCGCGCCGGGCGCGACCCCGCGGAGGTCGAGGAGGTGCTCATCGTCCCGTTCGGGGTGGGCTCGCAGGACGAGATGCGCGGCTGGGTGCGCAGCTGGTTCCGCCCGGGGCAGCGGTGGCTGTCGTACCCGAGCACCTCGAACCTGCGCTGGCTGGCGGCCTCGGGCGTCGAGGTCGCACCCGACCACGACCCCGCGTCGCTCGACGACGCCACGACCGACGCCGTCCTCGACGCCTTCGGCGCGTTCGGGTCGGCGCAGGAGTGCGCGGACCGGCTGCTGCGCGCGCACGAGGAGGTCGACCTGCGCAGCGCGTTCCTGTTCCCTGTGCACAGCTGGGACACCACCTACCAGCTGCCGCGGCACGAGGTCGCCGCGTTCGGCCGCACGATCGGCCCGGCGCTGCGCGCCGCCGGCCACTGACACCACGAGAACCGTCGTCCCCGAGGAGAACACGATGACCACCGCGCTGCCGGACGGCGACGAGCGCGCCCGCACCACCCCGGCCGACGCCCGTGCCCGCTACCGTGACGGCCTGGTCGCGTCCACCAGCGGGTGGTCCACCGGCTTCACCCAGGCGAACATGGTCGTGCTCCCGCGCGAGTGGGCGTTCGACATGCTGCTGTTCGGCCAGCGCAACCCCAAGCCGGTGCCGCTGCTCGACGTCACCGACGCGGGGTCGACCACCACGGTGCTGGCGCCCGGCACCGACCTGCGCACCGACCTGCCGCGCTACCGGGTGTGGCGCGACGGCGAGCTGGTCGACGAGCCCACCGACGTCGTCGACCTGTGGACCGACGACCTGGTCACCTTCCTGATCGGCTGCTCGTTCAGCTTCGAGGCGGCGCTGCTCGACGCCGGCGTGCCGGTGCGCAACGTCGAGCAGGGACGCAACGTGTCGATGTACCGCACCGACGTGCCGTGCCGGTCGGCCGGACGCCTGTCCGGCCCGCTCGTGGTGTCGATGCGGCCGGTGCCGGCGTCGCAGGTCGTGACGGCCGTGCAGGTGACCGCGCGGATGCCGCAGGTGCACGGCGCCCCGGTGCACGTCGGGTCGCCGGAGCAGCTCGGCATCACCGACCTCGCCACGCCGGACTTCGGCGAGGCGGTCGAGGCCCACGAGGGCGACGTCCCGGTGTTCTGGGCGTGCGGCGTGACCCCGCAGGCCGCGCTGATGGCGTCCCGCCCGCCGTTCGCGATCACGCACGCACCCGGGCACATGCTCGTCACCGACGTCCCGGACGCCGCCTACCGGGAGCTCTGAGGCGCCGCGGGGTCGGCGTCGTCCCGCTCGGTCCAGGGCCGCACGAGCGGTGCGAGCAGCCCGCCGAGCAGCCCGCCCAGGACGCCGCCCGCGGCGTTGTCGACCACGTCGGTGACGTCGCACGCGCGGTCGAGCCGCGCCACCTCGAGCTGGGTCAGCTCGATCCCCACCGAGAACAGCGCGAGCAGCACCAGCGCGACCGGTGCGGTGAGCCAGAGCAGACGCGGGCGGCGCGCGAGCAGCAGCACCGCGAACGCGCCCGCGGGGACGAAGACCAGCACGTTCAGCAGCCGCTGCCCGCCGCCGAGCACCCAGAACCCGTCGGGCGCGGGCCCGCCGAGGTCGAACGAGCAGGTCTCGCTGCGCCCCTCGGCGGGCACGATGCCCGGCGGTCCCGCCGCAGGCAGCAGGGTGATGGCGGCGACGGCGGCCAGCGACCAGAGCAGCAGCGCGGCCAGGGCGGCGGTGCGCGGTCCGAGGCGGCGCCGCAGGACGGCGAACACGACCAGGGCGAGCACGCCCGAGGCGGCGACCGCCAGCAGCATCACGCCCACGCCGCCGACCGGGAACACGCCGCGACGGTACCGTCCTGGCGCATGACCACCGTGCCGCCGCCCGACCTCGGCGCCCTGCCGGCCGGGTGGTCGACCCGGGTGCCGGGCCGCGCCGACGTCCCCGCCCTCGTCGCGCTCGCGGCCGCGCACCGCACCTTCGTGCGCGCGTCCGCCCGCGTCGACCCGGACGCCGTCGAGGGCACCGTGGCGGGCACGGGGTCCTGGACGCGGCGGCAGGTGGTCGTCGCGGACGACGCCGGCCGGCTGGTCGGCTGGGCGTCGGTGCACGACCGCGCCGCGGGACGCACCCTGGTCGAGGTGACGGTCGGCGTCGACCTGGAGCCGGAGGTCGCGGACCGGCTGGCCGCCGCGGCGTTCGCGTGGGCCGAGGCCACCGGGCGCGCCGTCGCGGCCGGCCGCGGGCTCGACGGCACCCAGCTCGACTCGGGGGCCGAGTCGGGCGACGAGCGGCAGCGGCGCTGGCTCGACGACGCCGGCTACCGCTGCACCCGCACCTGGTTGCAGATGTCGCGACCCGTCGAACCCGCCGAGGCCGGCCTGCCGGGTCCGCCGGACGGCGTGCGCGTCCGGCAGGTGGCCACGCACGACACCGGGCTGCCGGTCGCCGAAGACCTGCAGACCGTGCACCGGATGCTCGAGGAGTCGTTCGCCGACCACTTCAACAGCTACCGCGAGTCCTTCCCCGAGTTCCTCTCGCGCCTGCGCGAGGACCCGGGCCACCGCTGGGACCTGTGGTGGGTGGCCGAGGTGCTCGTCGACGGCACGTGGGTGCCGGGCGGGGCGCTGGTGGGCACCGTGCTGCCGGCCGGCGACGGCGGCGCCGCGGGCAGCTACGTCGACTACATCGGGGTGCACCGCACCGCCCGGGGTCGCGGCGTGGCCAAGGCCCTGCTGCGCACGGTGGTGCGCGACGCCGCCGAGCGCGGCCACGACCGGGTGGGGCTCGAGGTCGACGGCGACTCGCCGACCGGCGCGGACGGGCTCTACCGCTCGCTGGGCTGGACGACGTCGTACGAGACGCAGTCCTGGCACCGGGACGTCGTGGTCGCGGACGTCACGGTCTGACCACCGACCGTCCCGGACCGCCCTCGGCCCGCCGAGGGCAGCGGTCGCACAGCAGCGCCGCGTCGACCCGGTAGGCGAAGCAGCACGACCGGCGGGTGCCGAGCCGGCCGGCCGCCACGCCGGCGTCGCGGCGCGCCGTCCACAGGCACGCCTCCAGCACGTCGTCGACCATGCCCCAGCGCTGCCGGCTGCCGGTGGGGACCGCGGGCCGGAAGGCGTGGTGGAACGCGGCGCCGTGCGCGCGCACCTGCTCCTCGTACGCGGCCAGCAGGGCGGCGTCGTCGTCGAGCACGAGCGCGTCCGGGTGACCTGCCGCCGGGTCGTCCGGCAGGCACCGGAACCGGGTCGACGAGACGGCGACCGCGTCGGGCCAACCGCCCGGCGTCTCGTGCAGGGCGAGCACGGCCGGGTCGAGGTCCGGGACGCGGTGACGTCGCACCAGGAACGTGGCGCCGGCCCGCGCCACGGCGTCGAGGTACCAGCCCATCAGGTAGGTCGGGGCGACGCTCGGGTGCGGCTCGGTGCCGTAAGTGCGGCGCAGCCAGCCGGTCACGCGCGCCGTCCAGGCGTCGAGGGCGCCGTCGACGTCGAGCAGGCCCGCGCAGGCGCGCCACCCGGGCCCGGCGGGCGTCCGGACGAGGCGCAGGAACCCGGCCGCGCCGAGCGCCGCGACGTCGGCGTCCAGCGGGTGGGGCGGCACGCGAGCACGTTAGCCAGCGGCGACCGCGCCCCGTCCGGCGCATCCGGGCCGTACGCCCGCAGCGAACACCCGGACGGAACAGCGCCCCAGCACGCGGAGTTGGACAGATCACGACCATCCGCCGCACGGGACGACCCGTCGTGACCGGCGCGGCGGGGATAGCATCGAAAGGTCAGCAGGGCCGCGCACGGCGCGCCTGCCCCGGCAGACCGCGAGGAGAGGCCACATGTTCGAGAGGTTCACCGACCGGGCTCGCCGGGTCGTGGTGCTGGCGCAGGAGGAAGCGCGCCTGCTCAACCACAACTACATCGGTACCGAGCACATCCTGCTGGGTCTGATCCACGAGGGCGAGGGCGTCGCCGCCAAGGCGCTGGAGTCGCTCGGCATCTCGCTGGAGTCCGTCCGCGAGCAGGTGCAGGAGATCATCGGCCAGGGCCAGCAGGCCCCGTCCGGCCACATCCCCTTCACCCCGCGGGCCAAGAAGGTCCTGGAGCTGTCGCTGCGCGAGGCGCTGCAGCTCGGCCACAACTACATCGGCACCGAGCACATCCTGCTCGGGCTGATCCGCGAGGGCGAGGGCGTCGCCGCCCAGGTCCTGATCAAGCTGGGCGCCGACCTCAACCGGGTGCGCCAGCAGGTGCTGCAGCTGCTGTCGGGCTACCAGGGCAAGGAGACCGCCGCGGCGGGGGCCGGCGGCCAGGCCGAGGGCACCCCGTCCGGCTCGCTCGTGCTCGACCAGTTCGGGCGCAACTACGCCCAGGCCGCGCGCGAGGGCAAGCTCGACCCCGTCATCGGGCGCGAGAAGGAGATCGAGCGGGTCATGCAGGTGCTGTCCCGCCGCACCAAGAACAACCCGATCCTGATCGGCGAGCCCGGCGTCGGCAAGACCGCCGTCGTCGAGGGCCTGGCGCAGGCGATCGTCAAGGGCGAGGTGCCCGAGACGCTCAAGGACAAGCAGATCTACAGCCTCGACCTCGGTTCGCTCGTCGCCGGGTCCCGCTACCGCGGTGACTTCGAGGAGCGGCTGAAGAAGGTGCTCAAGGAGATCCGCACCCGCGGCGACATCATCCTGTTCATCGACGAGATCCACACCCTCGTGGGTGCGGGTGCCGCCGAGGGCGCGATCGACGCCGCGTCGATCCTCAAGCCGATGCTGGCCCGCGGCGAGCTGCAGACCGTCGGCGCCACCACGCTCGACGAGTACCGCAAGCACATCGAGAAGGACCCCGCCCTGGAGCGGCGCTTCCAGCCGATCCAGGTGCAGGAGCCGACGCTGCCGCACGCCATCGAGATCCTCAAGGGCCTGCGCGACCGCTACGAGGCGCACCACCGGGTCTCGATCACCGACGGCGCGCTCGTGGCCGCGGTGAACCTGGCCGACCGGTACGTCAACGACCGGTTCCTGCCGGACAAGGCGATCGACCTGATCGACGAGGCGGGCGCGCGGCTGCGCATCCGCCGGATGACGGCGCCGCCGGACCTGCGCGAGTTCGACGAGAAGATCGCCTCGGTCCGCCGCGAGAAGGAGAGCGCGATCGACGCGCAGGACTTCGAGAAGGCGGCGTCCCTGCGCGACGGCGAGAAGAAGCTGCTGGCGGCCAAGGCCGAGCGCGAGAAGCAGTGGAAGGCCGGCGACATGGACGTCGTGGCGGAGGTCGACGAGGAGCTGATCGCCGAGGTGCTGGCGGTCTCCACCGGCATCCCGATCGTGCGCCTCACCGAGGAGGAGTCCTCGCGGCTGCTCAACATGGAGGCCGAGCTGCACAAGCGCGTCATCGGCCAGGACGAGGCCATCAAGGCCCTCGCCCAGGCGATCCGGCGCACGCGTGCGGGCCTGAAGGACCCCAAGCGTCCCGGCGGCTCGTTCATCTTCGCCGGCCCCACCGGCGTCGGGAAGACCGAGCTGGCCAAGGCGCTCGCGGAGTTCCTCTTCGGCGAGGAGGACGCGCTCATCCAGCTCGACATGAGCGAGTTCTCCGAGAAGCACACGGTCTCGCGGCTGTTCGGTTCGCCGCCCGGGTACGTGGGTTACGAGGAGGGCGGCCAGCTCACCGAGAAGGTGCGCCGTCGTCCGTTCTCGGTGGTGCTGTTCGACGAGGTGGAGAAGGCGCACGCCGACATCTTCAACTCGCTCCTGCAGATCCTCGAGGACGGCCGCCTCACCGACTCCCAGGGTCGGATGGTCGACTTCAAGAACACCGTGATCATCATGACCACGAACCTCGGCACGCGGGACATCGCCAAGGGCCTGCAGACCGGCTTCCAGGCCGGCGGCGACCTGTCGACGTCCTACGACCGGATGAAGATCAAGGTCAACGACGAGCTCAAGCAGCACTTCCGGCCCGAGTTCCTCAACCGCGTCGACGACGTCGTCGTCTTCCCGCAGCTCACCCAGGACGAGATCATCCAGATCGTCGACCTGATGGTGGCCCGGCTCGACGAGCGGATGCGCGACAAGGACATGGGCATCGAGCTCACCCAGAAGGCCAAGGACCACGTGGCCATGAAGGGGTACGACCCGGTTCTCGGCGCCCGTCCGCTGCGTCGCACGATCCAGCGCGACATCGAGGACGCCCTGTCCGAGAAGATCCTCTACGGCGAGCTCAAGGCCGGCGAGATCGTCCTGGTCGACACCGAGGGCGAGGGCAAGGACACCGTCCTGACCTTCGTCGGCTCGGCCAAGTCGCCGGTCCCCGACGCCCCCGTGGTGGAGATGACCAAGGAGTAGGCCCCGCCTCCTCCCGCCGGCGCCCCGGTGACCCCCGCGGTCACCGGGGCGTTGTCGCGTCCACCCCCGACCTTGCTCGTTTCCCCAGTTCAGTGCCGGAAGGGACACCGAGGTGGTGTCGCACCACGCGTGACACGCCAGGGCGCCTCGTCCAGTGGATCGTGGGGACGGGCCCCACCCGCGGCCCGGACGGCGACCCCGGCCGCCAGACGCGACGAGCGGTCCGAGCCTCGCGAGTGGACGAGCGAATCGTCACGTCGGCCGCTCCGAGACCGCAGAAGGCGGGCGTCAGCGTCGCGGTCTCGCCCGACTACCGCCGTCTCGGCGGACGCCCCCTCACGGATCGGGCGATCTGGCGTGTCACACGTGTCGGAACGCCACTTCGGTGTCACTTCCGGCACTGAACTAGCGAAACGGACGGACGCTCATGGAAGGTGGACGTGCTCCGGGCCGAGGCTCGCGACGTCACGGGTACCGAGCAGGGCCATCGTGCGGCGCACCTCGCCGGACAGGATGTCGGCGGCGCGCTGGACGCCCTGCTCGCCGCCGGCCATCAGCCCGTAGAGGTACGCCCGCCCGACCAGCACCAGCCGCGCACCCAGCGCCACGGCCGCGACCACGTCGGCGCCGTTGGTGACGCCGGTGTCGAGCCAGACCTCGGTGCGGTCGCCGACGGCGTCGACGACCTCGGGCAGCAGCCGCAGCGGAACGGGGGCGCGGTCGAGCTGGCGTCCGCCGTGGTTGCTGAGGACGATCGCGTCGGCGCCGGCGTCGGCCACCGCGCGCGCGTCGTGCACCGTCTGGATGCCCTTGATCACCAGCGGGCCCGACCAGATGGAGCGCAGCCACGCCAGGTCGTCCATCGTCATCGACGGGTCGAACAGCCGGTCGATGAAGTCGGCGACCGTGCCGCCGGTCTGCGTGAGCGAGGCGAAGACCAACGGCTCGGTGGTGAGCAGGTTCAGCCACCACGACGGGTGCATCGCGCCGTCGAGGAAGGTGCGCGCCGTCAGCGCGGGCGGGATCGACAGGCCGTTGCGCGAGTCGCGCCGGCGGTGGCCCGCCACCGGCACGTCGACGGTGAGCACCAGCGCCTCGTACCCGGCGGCCTCGGCGCGGCGCACCAGCTCCTCGCCCGCGGACCGGTCGTTCCAGACGTAGAGCTGGAACCACAGCCGGGCGTCCGGCGCGACCGCGGCGACGTCCTCGATCGAGGTGGTGCCGAGGGTCGAGAGCGCGTACGGGATGCCCGTGCGCTCGGCGACGCGCGCGACCGCCGGCTCGCCCTCGTGCTGCATCATCCGCGTGAAACCGGTGGGGGCGAACGCGAACGGCTGCGCCGAGCGCTTCCCCAGCACCGTCGTGGACGTGTCGAGGTCCGACACGTCCTGCAGGATGCGCGGACGGAACTCGATCTGCGAGAACAGGTCCCGTGCGCGGCGCAGGGCGATCTCGTCGTCGGCCGCGCCGTCGGTGTAGTCGAACACCGAGCGGGGGGTGCGGCGGCGCGCGATGGTGCGCAGGTCGTCGATGCTGTGGGCCCGGTTCACGCGCCGCGTCGCCGGGTCGCGCTCGAACGGGGCGGGACGCAGCAGCGGCGCCAGCTCGGACCAGCGCGGCGCGCGGCGGGTCACCACGGGCTCAGCCGGCCCGCCCGTAGCGCTCGGCCGCGCGGGCGCGCGCCTTGGCCGCCTCGACCTCGCGGTCCTTCGGCGCGGCGTGCGCCACCAGGTCGTCGAGCAGGTGCTGGGTGACGTGGGCGATCTCGGCGACGGCGCGCTCGAACGCCTCGGCGTTGTCGCGCGAGGGCTTGGTCGTCCCGGCGATCTTGCGGACGTACTGCAGCGCTGCCGCCTGCACCTCGTCGGACGTCGCGGGCGGCTCGAAGTTGTGCAGGGTCCGGATGTTGCGGCACATGCTCCGAACCTAACCCGGCGTCCCGTCCCGTCGGAACACCAGCAGGAAGTCGGCCCCGACGCCCCAGGTGGTGCCGTCCCAGCACACCACGACGTCCTGGACGAGGGTGAGGTGCCGCCGCACGACCGCGGCCAGGTCGAACGCCAGCGGCGTCAGCACACCGTCCTGCACCGTGTTCGCGACGTTCAGCGCCAGGTGGCCGCCGGGGCGCAGCAGCGAGGCGACCTGCCCGAACACCTCGCCGAGCTGCTCGAGGTAGGTGGGGTAGTCGCCGTCCGGCACCTCGTAGGCCTTCAGCGGGTTCTCGGGGTGGGCGTTGGCGGTCATGTACGGCGGGGAGGTGAGGCACAGGTCGAACGGGCCCTCGACCAGCTCGGCGAGCCGGCGGGCGTCGCCCTCGACCACCTGGGCGGCGGGACCGTCGGGCAGCTCGGCCACCCGCGACCGCACCTGCGCGACCCGCTCGGGCAGCAGCTCGACGCCCACCGACGCCCGCCCGAGGCGGCGCGCCACCACCAGGGAGGTGCCGTACCCGGCGAACGGGTCGAGCACCCGCTGCCCGGGGACGGTGAGGTCCTCCAGGACGGTGGTGGCCAGCGACTCGGTGAAGTGCACCAGCTCCTGGTCGTCGGGCGGACGCTGCGCGACGAGCTCGGACACCCTCTGGAGCAGGTACTGCTGCACGCGCCCATCGTGGCAGGGCTGGTGCCCGGCCCGGTCAGCGCGGGGTGAGGGCCTCGGCGACGGCGCCGGGCGCCCCCTCCGGTGCCCCGCCGTCCTCACAGCTCCACACCTGGGAGACGACCGCCGCGACGAAGCCCCACGCCCGGAGCCGGTCGAGCGGCTCGCCCAGCACCTCGGCCGCGACCTCCAGCCGGCGCGGCAGCAGCCGCACCAGCAGCGCGGGGTCGGACGCGATCGGGTTGTACAGCAGGGGCCCGACCTCGAAGCCGGGGTCGCCGACCCAGCCGTGCGGGTCGATCGCCGCCCACCCCGCCTCGCGGGAGCCGTGCCGCAGCACGTTGTCGTGGTGGAGGTCGCCGTGCAGCAGCACGACCCGCGAGCGGCTCGCGCTCAGCTCGTCCAGCAGCGCGGCCGCCAGGGCCACCTGCCCGGGCGGCAGCGGGTCGGCTTCGCCGTGGGTGCGCAGGTGGGCGTCGAGCGAGGCGCGCTCGGACGCGATGTCGCGCAGGTCGAGCCCGGCGGGGTCGGCCTCGTGCAGGCGCCGCGCCACCTGCAGCAGGGCCCGGGTGGCCGCCTCGTCGTCGTGGGGGACCAGCTCGGCCGCGAGGGTCCCCGGGTCGGCCCGCTCGAGCAGCAGGGCGCCGCGGTCGGCGTCGAGGTCGAGCAGCCGGACGGCCCCGCGCCCGTCCCAGCGACCGAGCACGGCGGCCTCGCGGGCGAGGTGCGCCTCGCCCGGCACGCCGAGCTTGAGCACGGCGGCCGAGCCGTCGCGGCGCCGGCACGGCGCCACCCAGTGGAACGACAGGACGTAGGGGGCACCGATCTCGAGGCCCCACCGGCGGGCGAGGTCGTCGACGAGGTGGGGGAGGTCGTCGAGCCACGCCCGGCCGCGCTCACCCCACACCTGGACGGCGTTGCGCCGCAACGCCTCCGGCACCTGGAGGGACGCCGTCACCCGCCGAGCTCGTCGAGCACGGCCTGCATCGTGGTGATCTCGTCGAGCTGGGTGACGACCACGTCGGCCGCGAGCTCGCCGACCCGGATGTTGGTGCCCGTGGCCTCGCGCTCCTCCGCCATGGCGAGCGCACCCTCGTGGTGGGCGATCATCAGCCGCAGCCAGGTGCGGTCGAACTCGGTGCCCTGGGCGGCCTCGAGCGCGGCCAGGTCGGCCTCGCTCGCCATGCCGGGCATCGCCGTCGTGTCGACGTCGCCGTGGCCGTGCTCGCCGCCCCCGCCCCCGGCGCGACCGGTGGGTCGGCCGTCGGGGGCCAGGCCTTTGTCGGCCAGCCAGCGCTCGTACACGTCGATCTCGAGCTGCTGCACGTCGGCGATGCGCGAGGCCATGCCCACCACACGCGGGTCCTGCGCGCGGCCAGGGGCCAGCTGCGCCATCTCGAGCGCCTGGGCGTGGTGCGGGATCATCTGCACCAGGAAGGCGACGTCGGACTCGGCGTAGGGGTCCTCGCTCGGGGGCAGCGTGGTGCCCGGCTCGAGCACGGTCGCCTCCTCACCCGGGCGCCCGGGCTGCAGGACGTTCTCGCCGACGACCCGCTCGGGCTCGTCCGCGCCGCAGCCGGCGAGGAGCGCCACCGCGAGCGCTGCGGACGCACCGGCCAGGGCGCGGGCGGTCCTGCGGTGGGGGTGCACGCGGCTCATCCTCGCACCAGCCTCCTGGCTCCGGGTCGGTCCGCCCTCGACGGCGGACCCGTGAGCGATCACGATCATTCTCACGGCGAACCTTGTCAAAACCGACAACCGGGGCCAGGGTGGACGCACCCCCCGGGCAGGGGTCCCCGGTCCTGCCCACGTCACCTCGGAGGAAACCCCATGCACGAACGTGCGGCAGGCCGTCGTCGCCTGCTGACCGCGATCGCCTGTGCGGGCGCGCTCGCCCTCGCTGCCACCCCGGCGGTCGCCGGTACGGGCATCCCCGGCCCGGACGAGATCCGCTCGAGCCAGAACATGTCCCTGGTGTCGAACACGCCGAAGTCGGCGCCGCTCGACGCCACCAACTCCGACCTCGCCTTCCAGGGCTCCTACGCCTTCCAGGGCAACTACAACGGCTTCCGCGTCTGGGACATCAGCAAGAACCGGCCCAAGATCGTCGCCGAGGTGCTCTGCCCGGGCTCGCAGAACGACGTGTCCGTGAGCGGCAACCTGCTGTTCCTCGCCACCGACTCGCGGCGCACCGACGACTCCTGCTCCAGCACGTCGAGCTCCGACCCGGCGAACTACTGGGAGGGCGTGAAGATCTTCGACATCTCCAACCCGTCCCGCCCCCAGTACGTCAAGGCCGTCGAGACCGACTGCGGCTCGCACACCCTGACGATCAACCCGCAGGGCAAGAACAAGGTCTGGGTGTACGTGTCGTCGTACGACATCAGCGCCACGGCCGTCGACTGCCAGGCGCCGCACGACAAGATCTCGATCATCCAGGTCGACCGGCGCACCCCGCAGCAGGCCGCGGTCGTCGCCGAGCCGGTGCTGTTCAAGGACGGCGGCAACCCGGGCGACCCGGCCGACACCCCGCCGCTCGAGCGCACCCGCGCCACCAGCGGCTGCCACGACATCACCGTCTTCCCGAGCAAGAAGCTCGCGGCCGGTGCGTGCATGGGCGACGGCGTGCTGTGGGACCTGTCGAACCCGGCCGTGTTCCGCGAGATCGACCGCGTGCAGGACGACGCGAACTTCGCGTTCTGGCACTCGGCGACGTTCAACAACGACGGCACCAAGGTCGTGTTCACCGACGAGCTCGGCGGCGGCGGCGCGGCCACCTGCCTGGCGAGCATCCCGAACACCCGCGGCGCCGACGGGATCTACGACATCGAGGGCACCGGACTCGACCGCCAGCTGGTGTTCAAGAGCTACTACAAGATCCCGCGCGTCAACGCCGAGACCGAGAACTGCGTGGCCCACAACGGCTCGCTGATCCCGGTGCCGGGCCGCGACATCATGGTGCAGTCCTGGTACATGGGCGGCATCTCGGTGTGGGACTTCACCGACTCCTCGAACCCGGTCGAGCTGGCGTTCTGGGAGCGGGGCCCGGTGCCCGCGGGTGACACCACGGGCGGCGGCACCTGGTCGGCGTACTGGTACAACGGCCTGATCTACAGCTCCGACCTGGGCAAGGGCTTCGACGTCCTCAAACTCACCGGGCAGCCGTTCAACAAGGCCAAGAACGTCCAGTTCGCCGAGCTGAACGTGCAGACCCAGCCGGTCTACGCCGAGCCGTAGGCCGCAGGCACCACCGGCGCGGAAACGCCTGCGCCGCACCGTCCGAGGGCCCCGTCGCGCACCGCGCGGCGGGGCCTTCGGCATCCGCGGACCACCCCTCGGACGCGTCCGGACCCCTCCCCCTCCGGTCGCCGGATGTCAAGTCTCGCGGCTTTCGTCGACTTCTGGCAGGGTCGGATCACCCGACGGAGGGTTCTCGCTCCCCTGCGCCAGTCCCCGCCGGCCGTACGCCCCTGGCCCGAGGAGGTCCCATGAGGAGCCCACGCACCGTACGCCGGCGGAGGTGGTCGGCCGCGGTCGCCGCCCTCGCGCTGGTCACGCCGCTCGCCGCGTGCTCGAGCGGCGACGACGGCGGCATCGTCATCAACCTCTACGGCGGCGCCAGCGCCGTCGACTTCGACAAGATCATCCAGGCCTGCAACGACGAGGCGGAGGGTCGCTACCGCATCGTCGGCAACCTGCTGCCGAGCGACGCCGACGGCCAGCGCGAGCAGTTCGTGCGCCGCCTCGCGGCCCAGGACTCCGGCATGGACCTGCTGGGCATGGACGTCACGTGGACGGCCGAGTTCGCCGAGGCGGGGTGGATCAACGAGCTCACCGAGGAGCAGGCCGCCGAGGCCACGGCCGACACCCTCGAGCCGACCATCGAGACCGCCCGGTGGAAGGACAAGCTCTACGGCATCCCGAAGCACACCAACGTGCAGCTGCTCTGGTACCGCAAGTCGCTGGTGTCCGAGCCGCCGCAGACGTGGGACGAGCTCATGCAGATGTCGCAGGAGCTCAAGGACGCCGGCGAGCCGTACGAGATCGGCTTCACCGCAGCCCAGTACGAGGGCTACGTCGTCAACGTCAACAACATGGTGAACGCCTACGGCGGCACCCTCGTCAACGAGGACAGCACCGAGGCGACGATCGACGACAAGGTGGTGCAGGCGTTGACGCTGCTGCAGCAGCTGTCCGACTCCGGCCTCACCAGCGCGTCGCTGTCGAACGCGCAGGAGCCGGAGGTGTTCGCGGGCCTGCAGAACGGCACGTCGGCGTTCGCGCTGAACTGGCCCTACGTGCTCAGCGCGATGCGCGGCGCGAACGAGGAGGTCGCGAACGACCTCGGGTTCGCGCCGTTCCCCACCGTCGACGGCGGTGACCCCACCGTCACCCTCGGCGGCATGAACTACGCGATCAGCGCCTACAGCGAGCACCCGGACGAGACGTTCGAGGCGGCCATGTGCCTGCGCTCGCCCGAGCACCAGCTCGAGACCGCGCTGGCAGCCGGTGACCCGCCGGTCAACACGACCGTGTTCGAGGAGGCCGAGTTCCAGGAGGCCTACCCGATGTACGAGGCGATGCTCCTCGAGCTCGAGAACGCGACGCCGCGCCCGGTCACGCCGGTCTACCAGAACATCTCGACGATCGTGTCGACGACGTTGTCACCGCCGCAGGACATCGACCCGGAGGCGTCGGCCGAGCAGCTGCGCAGCGCCATCCAGGACGCGATCGACGGAAAGGGGATCCTGCCGTGACCAGTCCCGCCACACCGGCGGCCGCGGCGGTCGAGGAGGCGGTGCAGGGTGACGACCGCACCGCCGAGATCGCCCGCAAGCGGCACAGCGAGGGCAAGAAGGCCGAGCGTCGGCTGGGCATGCTGCTGTGCGCCCCGGCCGTCGTGCTCATGCTGGCCGTCACCGCGTACCCGATCGTCTACGCCTTCTGGCTGTCGCTGAACCGCGCCGACCTCCGCCAGCCCGACGCCAACGAGTTCATCTGGTTCGAGAACTACGTGACCGTGCTGTCGAGCCCCATCTGGTGGAAGGCGTTCGGCGTCACCATGTTCCTGACGGTCGTGGGAGCCGCGCTCGAGCTCGTGCTCGGCATGCTCCTCGCGATCGTCATGCACCGCACGATCGTGGGGCGCGGGCTGGTGCGCACCTCGGCCCTGGTCCCGTACGCCATCGTCACCGTCGTGGCGGCGTTCTCGTGGCGCTTCGCCTGGACCCAGGACCTCGGCTGGCTCGCCGGCAGCAACGCCCCGCTCACCGAGTTCTGGCCCTCGATCTGGATCATCATCCTGGCCGAGGTCTGGAAGACGGTGCCGTTCATGGCGCTGCTGCTCATGGCGGGCCTGGCCCTGGTGCCCGAGGACCTGCTCAAGGCGGCGTCGATGGACGGCGCGTCGGCGTGGAAGCGGTTCTGGGCGGTCACCGTGCCGCTGATCAAGCCGTCGATCCTGGTGGCGCTGCTCTTCCGCACCCTCGACGCGTTCCGCATCTTCGACAACATCTTCGTGCTGACCAGCGGCGCCAACGAGACCAGCTCGGTGTCGGTGGTGGCCTACAACAACCTGATCCGCGGTCTGAACCTCGGCATCGGGTCGACGATGTCGGTCCTGATCTTCATCACGATCGCGATCATCGCGTTCCTGTTCATCAAGCTCTTCGGCGCCGCGGCGCCGGGGGCCGACGCGGAGGGGAGGCGCTAGGCCGTGCAGAACGAGACCACGCGTCGCAAGGCGATCTGGTGGGGCGTCAACGCCGTCGTCCTGCTCTACGCGTTCGTACCGGTGATCTGGATCGTGTCGCTGTCGCTCAAGGACGACGCGACGCTCAACGACGGCAAGTTCCTGCCGGTGTCGCCGTCGACCGAGAACTACGTGTCGATCTTCGGCAACACCGACTTCATCCGGGCGCTGATCAACTCGATCGGCATCTGCCTGATCGCCACCGGCATCGCGATCGTGCTGGGCACCATGGCGGCGTACGCCATCGCCCGGCTCGACTTCCCCGGCAAGCGCACCATCGTGGCGCTGTCGCTGCTGATCTCGATGTTCCCCCAGATCGCCCTGGTGACGCCGCTGTTCAAGATCGAGACCGCGCTGGGGCTCTTCGACACCTGGCTCGGCCTGATCATCCCCTACATCACCTTCGCGCTGCCGCTGGCGATCTACACGCTGTCGGCGTTCTTCCGCGAGATCCCGTGGGAGCTCGAGAAGGCGGCGAAGATGGACGGCGCCACGCCGTTCCAGGCCTTCCGGCAGGTGATCACGCCGCTGGCGATGCCGGGCGTGTTCACCACCGCCATCCTGGTGTTCATCTCCTGCTGGAACGACTTCCTGTTCGCGATCTCGCTGACGTCGACGTCGGCGTCGCGCACCGTCCCGGCGGCGATGAGCTACTTCACCGGCGCCACCACCTTCGAGAAGCCCACCGGTCCGGTCGCTGCGGCGGCCGTCGTCATCACGATCCCGATCGTGATCTTCGTCCTGCTGTTCCAGCGCCGGATCGTCGCCGGCCTCACCTCGGGTGCCGTCAAGGGCTGACGCCCGCGACCGCCCTCAGCACTCACAGACAAGAGGAGCCCGACGTGGCCGAGATCGTCCTGGACAACGTGGTCAAGCGCTACCCCGACGGCGCGCTGGCCGTCGACAACCTCAACCTGACCATCGCCGACGGCGAGTTCATCATCCTGGTCGGCCCCTCGGGCTGCGGGAAGTCCACCACCCTGAACATGGTGGCCGGGCTCGAGGACATCACCGCCGGCGAGCTGCGCATCGACGGGCAGGTGGTCAACGACAAGGCGCCCAAGGACCGCGACATCGCCATGGTGTTCCAGTCCTACGCGCTGTACCCGCACATGACCGTCGGCGAGAACATGGGCTTCCCGCTCAAGCTCGCCGGCGTCGACAAGGGCACCATCGCCTCCAAGGTCAAGGAGGCGGCCGAGATGCTCGAGCTCACCGCCCACCTCGACCGCAAGCCCTCGAACCTGTCCGGCGGCCAGCGCCAGCGGGTCGCGATGGGACGCGCGATCGTGCGCCAGCCCAAGGCGTTCCTGATGGACGAGCCGCTGTCGAACCTCGACGCGAAGCTGCGGGTGCAGATGCGCACCCAGGTGGCCCGTATCCAGAAGACGCTCGGCACCACCACGCTCTACGTCACGCACGACCAGACCGAGGCGATGACCCTCGGCGACCGGGTCGTCGTGATGCGCGGCGGTGTGGTGCAGCAGGTCGGCTCGCCGGCGCACCTGTACGACCACCCGACGAACCTGTTCGTCGCCGGGTTCATCGGCAGCCCCTCGATGAACTTCCTGCCGGGCACCCTCACCGGCGGCGGCGTGCGCACCGCGATCGGCGAGGTGCAGCTGCCCGACCGCGTGCGGCAGGCGGTCGAGGCGTCGAAGAGCTCCGGCGACGTCGTCCTCGGCATCCGGCCCGAGCACTTCGAGGACGCCTCGCTGGTGGGCGACAAGCCCGGCGCGACCTTCGAGGCCACGATCGACATCGTCGAGGCGATGGGCTCGGACGTGTACGCCTACTTCACGGTCAAGGGCGACGGGCCGCACAGCGCCGACCTCGACGACCTCGCCAAGGACACCGGCAACGACATGCACACCGACGGCACGTCGATCACCGCCCGGCTCGACGCCGCGTCGAGGGTGCGTCGAGGCGACACCACCCAGCTGTGGTTCGACCCCAGCAAGGTGCAGGTGTTCGACGTCCAGTCGGGCGAGAACCTGGTGCCGCAGGAGTCCTCGGAGCAGACCGCCAAGGCGGTCTGACCGCGACGACGCGCGGGGCCGGTGCCGTCAGCGGCGCCGGCCCCGCAGCGTCGCCACCACCTCGTCGTCCCAGACGTGGCGGCGGAACACCGAGTAGCGGTCGTGCGCCACCCGCAGGTAGGAGTCGGCGGGCGTCTCGCCGCGCTCGGCCAGGTTGCCCTCCTCGATCAGGCCGGTCACGGGCGCGAACTCCTCCTCGAACCAGCGCCGGGCCGCGGTCTGCCGGTCGAGCAGCACGCCCTCGTCGAACATCAGCCGCGCCGCCCACGCCTCGACCATCTCGGCCAGCCGGTGGTTGTCCTCGGGGTCGGTGAGCCGCACCTGCCCGCGCTGCGGCTTGGGCAGCGGCACCCGCTGCAGCAGGATGCGCCGCAGCTCCTTGGCCGACAGGTCCGACTGCGAGCGGATGTCGTCGGCGCCGACCACCGTGACGACGCGGCGCACGTCCGCCTCGATCTCGCGCAGCCCGAGGCTGCGGTGCACCGACACCCGGTGGTGCCCGTCGCGGACGAAGTACATGTCGCCCACCTGGTACACGTCGATCGGCGGCAGCGGCTCCCCGCGGCGCGCGGCCTCGGCGATGCGCTCCCACCGCTGGCGGCTGCGGCCCGAGCGCGGACGGAACTGCGGGTCGAACTCGCGGACCTTGTCGACCGACCCGACGATCCGGTCGACCGGGATCACCCGGGTGCCGAGCGCCTCCTCGGTGACCCGGCCGAGCGCGTCGACCACCTCCTGGAACGACAGCGGCACCCGGTCGCCGTCGGCCCGCCCCCGGACCCGGGCGGCGAGCCCGGCGGCCACCTGGTGCCGACGGGCGCGCAGGAAGTCGGCCTCGGCGTCGGCGCGGGGGAAACCGGTGTCACGAGGCACGGGCCACCTCGCGCGGTTCGACCTCGAACACCTTGTACGGCACCACGTTCCGGATCGTGGTGCGGCCGAGCCGGCGGTCGGGACGTGGCTGGCCGTACGGGTGGATGTGGCCGTGCAGGTGCCACGTCGGCCGCAGCCGCTCGATCACGCCGTGCAGCGCCTCGACGCCCACGTGCGGCCGGTCCTCCTCGTCGCCCAGCCCGAGCGGGGGAGCGTGGGTGAGCAGCAGGTCGAGGCCGCCGCCCTCGCGACGCTGCAGCCGCTCGACCCGCCGGACCAGCCGCGCCGCACGACGTCCGTGCTCGGCCTGGGTGTACTGGTTCGGGCCCGGGCGGTAGCGGACGCAGCCGCCGAGGCCGGCCACCCGCAGGCCCGCGACCTCGACCACCTCGCCGTCGACGCCGGTGCACCCGTGCGGCCGCGGCGCGTCGACCGGCAGCCCGGCGCGCAGGAACATGCCGCTGCGGTGCCAGCGCCCGGACGCGACCTCGGGGTCGTGGTTGCCGGGGACGAAGACCACGGGCACGTCCAGGTGGTCGGCCAGCTCCTCGAGGAAGTGCCACGGCAGGTCGCCCGCCGACACGACGAGGTCGGGCGCGAGCGCGCGGGCGCGGGCACCGGAGAGGCGCTCGTCGACCTCGTCGGCGACGGCCAGGACGCGGACCACGCCCCGAGTCTGCTCGCCGCCGCGCGGCGTGTCACCCCGGGTCGGCCGCGGTGGCTCGGGTGGGGCGGGTCAGGCGCGGTGCTCGGCGAGCCGCAGGTCGACCTGCTCCACCGACAGCAGCGACTCGACGACCATCATCGCCGCGCCGATGACGCCGGCCAGCGGGCCGGCGGTCGACGGGACGATGCGCAGGTCGCCGGTGGCCAGCGGCAGCGAGCGGGCGTAGACGATCTCGCGGACGCCGGCCAGCAGGGACTCCCCGCCCTCGACCATCAGCCCGCCCACCACGATCGTCGAGGGGTTCAGCAGGCTCACCGCCGAGGCGAGCACCTCGCCGAGGTCCCGGCCGGCCTGGCGCAGCGCCCGGGTCGCCGGGAGGTTGCCGGCGCGGACGAGGTCGACGACGGCGCGCCCGTCGGCCGCGGGGGTGCCCTCTGCGGTGAGCCTCGCCGCGACGGCGGGACCGGACGCGATCGCCTCGAGGCAGCCGGTGTTGCCGCAGCGGCACAGCGCCTCGCCGCCGTGCGGCGCCTGCACGTGCCCGAGGTCGCCGGCGGCACCCTGCGCACCGCGCTGCAGCCGCCCGCCGCTGACGATGCCGGCACCGATACCGGTGGCGACCTTGACGAAGACCATGTCGTCGAGCCGCGCGCCGGTGCCGGCGCGCTCGCCGAGCACCTTCTCGCCCAGCGCCATCACGTTCACGTCGTTGTCGACCAGGACGGGGCAGTCGAGGCCGCTGCCCACCGTGCCGGGCACGTCGAAGCCGTCCCAGCCGGGCATGATCGGCGGGTTCGTGGGGCGTCCGGTGGAGTGCTCGACCGGGCCGGGGAGCCCGATGCCCACGCCGAGCAGCTCGTGCGGCGCGCGCCCGGTCTCGCGCAGCAGCGCCTTGCTGCGCCGCACGAGCCAGCGCAGCACCGGCACCGGGCCGTCGGCCACGACGATCTCCTCGGCGTGCTCGGCCAGCACCGTGCCGTCGAGGTCGGTGACGGCGAGGCGGGCGTGGGTGGCGCCGACGTCGGCGCCGATCGCGACCATCGCGCCGGGGTTGAAGCGGAACCGGGTCGGCGGGCGCCCGCCGGTGGAGACGGACTCGGCGACGGGGACGATGAGCCCGAGCTCGAGCAGGTGGTCGAGGCGGACCCCGACGGTCGAACGGGCCAGGCCCGTGGCCTCGATGATCTGCGCCCGGGTCCACGTGCTGCCGTCGCGCAGCAGATGGAGGAGTGCACCCGATCCGGCGGCACCGGCCCCCGAGGCGGACGACATGCGCGCAGTCAAGCACAGGGGACTTCCTGTCGTCACGTCACGACTTCGATCTCGTCGTTACCGAACTTTTGCTTGACCACCGGCGAAAGTGTCCCTAGGTTCCTCGACATGGCGACGACGCCCCTCCAGGAAGCACCCCGCGGTGACGCGGCGGACCGATCCGTCCGCGGCCCGCGGGTGGGCATCGTGGGTACCGGGTTCATGGCGCGGGTGCACGCCCGCGCCGCCCTGGTGTCCGGCGCCGACCTCGTCGGCGTCGTCGGGTCGAGCCCGGCGTCCGGTGCCGGCGCCGCCGCGGCGCTCGGTGCCCGCCGCGGCTACGCCGACCTCGACCAGCTGCTCGCCGAGGCCGACGTCGACGTCGTCCACGTCTGCACCCCCAACGACACCCACGCGCCGTTCGCGCTGCAGGTGCTGGCGTCCGGCCGCGCCGTCGTGTGCGAGAAGCCGCTCGCCACGACCCTGGCCGACGCGCAGGCGATGCACGAGGCCGCGTCCGGTTGCACCGCGACCGTGCCCTTCGTCTACCGCTTCCACCCGATGGTCCGCGAGGCGCGGGCCCGGGTGGCGGCCGGGGAGGCGGGACGCGTGAGCTCCCTGCACGGCAGCTACCTGCAGGACTGGCTCGCCTCGGGCAGCGACGAGAACTGGCGCGTCGACCCGGCGCGCGGCGGGCTGTCGCGTGCGTTCGGCGACATCGGCTCGCACTGGTGCGACCTGATGGAGTTCGTCACCGGCGACCGCATCGCGCAGCTGTCGGCGCGCACCTCGACCGTGCTCCCGCGGCGCGGCGGTCGCGAGGTCAGCACCGAGGACGTCGTCACCGTGCAGTTCGAGACCGCCGCGGGCGTGCTCGGCACCCTGGTCGTCAGCCAGGTCGCCGCCGGGCGCAAGAACCGGCTGCACCTCGAGGTCAACGGCACCGACACCTCGTTCGCGTTCGACCAGGAGCAGCCGGAGCTGCTGTGGGCCGGCCGGCGCGCGGGCTCGCAGCTGCTGGTGCGCGACCCCGACGCCGCGAGCCCCGACGCCGCCCGGCTCAGCCGGCTGCCCTCGGGCCACGCCCAGGGCTACCAGGACTGCTTCGACGCGTTCGTCGCCGACACCTACGCCGCGCTCGCGGGTGCCGAGCCGGAGGGGCTGCCCCGCTTCGCCGACGGCGCGCGGTCGGCGGCGGTCGTCGACGCGGTGCTGCGCTCGGCCACGTCCGCCGGCGCCTGGACGGAGGTGGTCCGCGGTGGCTGAGCTCACCAAGGAGCCCGCGGCGGGCGCGTCCGGCGACGCCGGGCCGCCCGCCACGCCCGGCGAGGTCGTCGTGCGCATGAGCGGCGTGCGGAAGTCGTTCCTGGGCAACGAGGTGCTGAAGGGCGTCGACCTCGAGCTGCGCCGCGGCGAGGTGCACGCGCTGGTCGGCGAGAACGGCGCCGGCAAGTCGACGCTGATGAAGATCCTCGCCGGCGTGCACCGCGCCGACGCGGGGTCGGTCGAGGTCGAGGGGCGCGAGGTGCACTTCGACCACCCGCTCCAGGCGCAGGCGGCCGGCATCTCCACCGTGTTCCAGGAGTTCAACCTGCTGCCCGAGCGCAGCGTCGCCGAGAACGTCTTCCTCGGGCGCGAGCCGCGCCGTCGCGGGCTCGTCGACGGCGCCCGGATGGTGCGCGAGACCACCGCGATCATGGACGACCTCGGCGTGGGCGGCTTCTCGCCCCGCACCCGGGTCGGCTCGCTGTCGGTCGCGCAGCAGCAGGTGGTCGAGATCGTCAAGGCGCTCTCGCAGCAGGCGCGGATCATCTCGATGGACGAGCCGACCGCGGCGCTGTCGGACGCCGAGGTCGAGATGCTCTACGGCGTCGTGCGCACCCTGAGCGCCCGCGGCGTCGCGATCCTCTACGTGTCGCACCGGCTGCGCGAGATCTTCGACCTGTGCGACCGCGTCACCGTCCTCAAGGACGGCGCGCTGGTCACCACCAGCGACATCGGCGACCTGACCACCGACTCGCTGGTGCGGGCGATGGTGGGACGCTCGATCTCGGCCTTCTTCCCGGACAAGCCCGAGGGCACGACCGTCGGCGACGTCCGGCTCGAGATCCGCGGTGGGGGGAACCTGCAGCTCGACGGCGTCGACCTGCAGGTGCGGGCGGGCGAGATCGTCGGTCTGGCGGGCCTGCAGGGCAGCGGTCGCACCGAGATCGCGCACGCGCTGTTCGGCATCGAGCCGTTCACGCGCGGCCAGGTGCTGGTCGACGGGAAGCCGGTGCGGCTGCGGTCGGCGCGGGCGGCCGTCCGCGCGAAGCTGGCGCTCGTCACCGAGGACCGCAAGGCGCAGGGACTCGCGCTGCGGCAGTCGATCCTGGCGAACGCGCGCGTCGTCCTCGACGCCGTGCTGCCCGGTTCGTCGGCCAAGGCGGCCCGGCGGGTGCCGAACGTGCTCAGCTCGCTGGAGCTCACCTCGCGCGGGCTCGGCCAGCAGGTGCGGTACCTGTCCGGCGGCAACCAGCAGAAGGTCGTGCTGGCGAAGTGGCTGGTCACCGACCCCGCCGTGATGCTGCTCGACGAGCCCACCCGCGGCATCGACGTGGGCGCGAAGCGGGCCGTCTACGAGCTGATGCGCGAGCTCGCCCACCAGGGCGTCGCGCAGCTGGTCATCTCCAGCGAGCTGCCCGAGCTGATCGGCATGGCCGACCGGATCGTGGTGCTGCACGAGGGCCGCGTCGCCGGCGAGCTGCCGGCCGGCGCCGGCGAGGAGGACATCATGCACCTGGCCACCGGGAGCCACCCGTGAGCGCCGCGGCCCCTCCGGCCCGCACCCGCAGGGTCGGCGGGTTCCGGCTCACCACCACCGCGATCGTCTGGCTGTCTCTGCTGGGCATCATCGTCGTCTCCGCCGTCCTGGTGGCGGTCAACGGTGGCAACCTGCTGAGCTCGGCGAACGTCGTCGACACCCTGACCCGTTCCAGCCTGCTGGGTTTCATCGCGATCGGGCAGACGCTGGTGATCGTCTGCCGCTCGCTCGACCTGTCGGTCGGGTACGTCGCGGCGCTGTCGAGCCTGGTCGCCGCCACCACGATGGACGGCGACCCCGCGATGGTGGTGCCGGGGGTGCTGGCAGCCCTCGCGGTGTCCGCGGGTGTCGGCCTGTTCAACGGACTGGTCATCACCGGGCTCAAGGTGAACGCCTTCATCGCCACGCTGGGCACCGGTCTGCTGCTGAAGGCCTACCTCGACACCACCTACAAGGGCCCGGCCGGCTCGGTGCCCGAGTCGTTCCAGCTGTTCGGCTACATGCGCCTGTCGATCGTCCCGCTGTCGACGGCGGTCATGCTGGTCGCCGCCGTGCTGGTGTACGTCGTCCTGCAGCGCAGCAAGGCCGGCTACCACATGTTCGCGGTGGGCGGGAACGACGAGGTGGCGCGGCTGTCCGGCGTCCGCACCGGTCGCTCGGTCGTCCTCGCGCACGTGCTGTGCTCGGTGATGGCCGGCGTCGCGGGGCTGCTCATCGCCTCGCGGTTCGGCACCGGCAGCGCCCAGGTCTACACGCAGGGCTACGACCTCGACTCGATCGCGGCGGTGGTGCTCGGCGGCACGCTGCTGATGGGCGGCCGCGGCGCGATCGCCGGCACCGTCGGCGGCGTCCTGATCCTCGCGGTGCTCGACACCGTCTTCAACGTGCTCGGCGTCGACCCGTTCTTCAAGGACGTGCTGCGCGGCGTCGTCATCGTCGCCGCCGTCGCGATCTACGCCCGGCGCCAGATCGACCCGCTGTCGTCGCGGGCGAGGTTCCGGCCAGGACGCGGCACCGCCCCACCGGCGCCGCCGCCCGATCCAGGACCCGGACCCAAGCAGCTCGAGGAGGTGCGACCGTGAACGGCAAGGACCTCGCACGCTCCCTCGTGTCGGGCGGCACCGCCACCGTCGCGCTGCTGCTGGTCGTCGTCTTCGGCATCGTGTTCGCGATCAACCCCTCCTTCGCGGAGCCGGGCTCGCTGTTCGCGTTCGTGAAGAAGGCCGCGCCCCTCGTGGTGCTGGCCGCGGGCCAGTACCTCGTCATCGTCAGCGGCGAGTTCGACCTGTCCGTGGGCTCGCTGGTCGGCGCGCAGGTCGTGATCGCCGCCAAGCTCATCGACGGCGAGGAGTCGATGACCGTCCCGGTGCTGCTGCTGATGCTCGGCTTCGGCCTGCTGGTCGGGCTGGTGAACGGCCTGGTCACCACGCTGCTCAAGGTGCCGTCCTTCATCACGACGCTCGGGATGATGCTGGTGCTGTACGGCGCCATCCGGCTCTGGACGGGCGGCGCACCCACCGGTGCGCTCACCGAGACGTTCCGGCAGGCCGGCCGCGGCGGCTTCGAGGTCGCCGGCACCCAGGTGCCGTGGGCGCTGTTCGTCATGGTCGCCGTCGGCACCGCGGTCGTGGTGCTCATGCGCTCGCCGTTCGGCCGCACCCTGCTCGCGGTCGGCGACAACCCGGTCTCCGCGGCGTTCAGCGGCATCCGGGTGGCGCTGGTGCGCACCGCCGCCTTCGTGATGTCGGGCTTCCTCGCCACCGTGGCCGCCGTCCTCATCGCCGGGTACGCGGGCGTCACCGCGCAGGTCGGCACCGGGCTGGAGTTCACCGCGATCACCGCGGTGGTGCTCGGCGGCGTCGCCCTCGGCGGCGGCGCGGGCTACGTCACCGCCGCGATGGGCGGCGGGCTGCTGCTCGAGGCGCTCTTCACGCTGTTCAACCAGCTGGGCCTGCCGTCCACGGCGCGGCCCGCGGTGCAGGGCGCGATCATCATCGCCGCCGTCGCGCTGTCGGCCACCCAGCTCACCGGCCTGCGCCGCCGGCGCGGCGCGGGCACCCCGGTCGCACCGGCCGCACCCGCGGAGGCACCCGGGTAGCCGTCGGGCCCGACCGCCCGCGGTCGACGGCCCGCCCCCAGCCCGCACGTCCCTCCACACCACACAGACCGTCGGCCCACCCCGGGCTCGATCGAGAAAGGCACATGATGCGTCGAGGACGACACCTCATCCTCGCGGCGGCGGCCGCGAGCGTGCTGGCCCTGGCGGCCTGCACGACCGACACCCCCACGGAGACCGTCAGCGGCTCCGAGAGCGAAGGCGGCGGCGGCGAGGCCGGCGGCGAGGGCATGGCGGTGGACGACAGCTTCTTCGTCCAGGCCGACTACGACACCCAGCTCGCCCAGCGCGACGTCGAGCCCGAGGGCGACGCCGAGACCCCCTGGCTGCAGGCCATCGAGCCCGAGATGGTCGACACCGCGGCGTTCGCCAAGACCGGCGCCCAGACCCTGTGCTTCTCCAACGCCTCGATCTCCAACCCGTGGCGCGTCACGGGCTGGATCACGATGCAGGAGCAGGTCAAGGTCCTGCAGTCGGAGGGCGTCATCGGCGAGTTCCGCGTGTCCGACGCGGCCGACGACGACAACAAGCAGATCTCCGACATCCAGGCCTTCATCGACGCCGGCGACTGCGGCGCGATCGTCATCTCCCCGTCGACCACCGCCACCCTGACGCCGGCCGTCGAGGCGGCGTGCGCCAGCGGCGTCCCGGTCATCGTGTTCGACCGCGGCGTGAACACCGACTGCGCCACCACGTTCATCCACCCGATCGGTGGCTACGCGTACGGTGCCGACGGCGCCGAGTTCCTGGTCGAGAACCTGGAGCCGGGCGACAAGGTGCTGGCGCTGCGCATCCTCCCGGGCGTCGACGTGCTCGAGAACCGCTGGGCCGCGGCGTCCCGCATCTTCGAGGACTCCGAGCTCGAGGTCGTGGGTGCCGAGTTCACCGGTGGTGACGGCGCGCAGATCAAGGACATCGTCACGCAGTACCTGCAGCGCGGCGACGTCGACGGCATCTGGATGGACGCCGGTGACGGCGCCGTCGCGGCCGTCGAGGCGTTCGAGGACGCGGGCAAGGACTACCCGGTGTTCGCCGGCGAGGACGAGCTCAGCTTCATGCGCAAGTGGCAGGAGACCGACATGACCGCGATCTCCCTGGTCTACTCCAACTTCCAGTGGCGCACGCCGATCCTGGCCGCGCAGCAGATCTGGGCCGGCCAGCAGGTGCCGAAGGAGTGGGTGCTGCCGCAGGAGCCGATCACGGCGGAGGACCGTGACGACTTCCTCGACCGCAACAAGGACATGCCGAGCCTGCACTACGCCAAGTTCGGCGGCGAGGACCTCCCGGGCTTCCCGACGGTCTGGGAGAACCGCTGACCTCATGAGCGACCGACCGCGCCGTCTCGGCGTCAGCACCTGGGTCTGGGCCTCGCCCCTCGACGACAGCACCCTGCTCGACCTCGCACCGCGGGTCGCCGGCATGGGGTTCGACGTCCTGGAGCTGCCCGTCGAGAACCCCGGCGACTGGGACCCCCAGCTCGCCCGGAAGGTCCTCGACGACAACGGACTCGGCGCCACCACGTGCCTGGTGACCTCACCGGGTCGCGAGCTGGTGGCTGCTGACGCCGCGACGGTGCGGTCGACGCAGGACTACCTGCGGCACTGCGTCGACGTCGCGGGCACCGTCGGTGCCCGCGTCGTCGGCGGCCCCGCCTACGCGTCCGTCGGGCGCACCTGGCGGATGACGGACGCCGAGCGCGCCGGGGTGTACGACGAGCTGCGCACGAACCTGGCGCCGGTCGTCGAGCACGCCGCGGCCGCCGGCGTCACGATCGCCGTCGAGCCGCTGAACCGCTACGAGACCAGCGTGCTCAACACCGTCGCGCAGGCGCTCGAGGCTCTCGGGCCGCTGCTCGGCCCCGGCTGCGGCCTCCTGCTCGACACCTACCACCAGAACATCGAGGAGCGGTCGGTGCCCGAGGCCGTCGCCCTCGCCGGTTCCCACGTCGCCGGTGTGCAGGTCTGCGCCAACGACCGCGGGGCACCGGGCGCCGACCACCTCGACTGGCCGGCGATCCTGCGCGCGCTCGACGTCACGGGCTACGACGGCCCGCTGTGCATCGAGTCCTTCACCGCCCACAACGACGCCATCGCCACGGCCGCCTCGATCTGGCGCCCGCTGGCGACGAGCCAGGACGACCTGGCCCGCAGCGGCCTGCAGTTCCTCCGGGAGGTGCAGCCCGCCGCCTGACCACCGGTCCCCGAACCCCGTCCCCGACCCACCGACCACCCCGCCGGCGCCGGCACGCCGCCTGACCTCCCTGACGAATCGACGACGATCCGAAAGCCCCTGCGACGCAGGGACCTACCCAGGAGGCACGCACCGATGATCCCGGCCCTGTCCCGAGCCGGCCGCGTGGCAGTCACCGCGCTGGCAGCCGCGCTCGCGGTCACCGTCGCGCCGTTGCCGGCGATGGCGCACCCCGGTCACGAGCACGATCCCGACTCACCCACAGTCCTGATCTTCACCGCCACCACGCAGTTCCGGCACACCGAGGCGATCACGCAGGGCACTCCCGTGCTCCAGCAGGCGTTCTCGGACGCCGGCATCGACTCCGTGCACAGCGAGGACCCGACGCTGTTCACCGACGAGTCCCTCGCGGGCTTCGACGCGCTGGTCATGTTCCAGACGTCCGGCGACCCGTGGAACGCGGACCAGAAGGCCGCGATGGAGCGGTACCAGCAGGCGGGCGGCGGCATCGTCGCGATCCACAACGCCACCGACATGCGCGGCGGCTACGCCTGGTGGGACGGCCTGGTCGGCGCCCTGATGCCCGGCCACGCGGCCACCGGCAGCAGCCCGGGCCTGCCCGGCACGGTGCGCGTCGAGGACCGGGTGCACCCGTCCACCGCGCACCTCGACCAGCGCTGGGACCGCGCCGACGAGTGGTACAACTACTCGGCCAACGTCCGCGGCAGCGCGCACGTCCTCGCCACGATGGACGAGTCGACGTACGACCCGGGCGGCAACGCGATGGGGTACGACCACCCGATCTCGTGGTGCAAGCCGTACGACGGCGGCCGCGCCTGGGTGACCGGCATGGGCCACTTCGGTGCCCACTACAGCGAGCCCGACCTGGTGCAGCACATCGTCGGCGGCGTGCAGTGGGCCGCCGGGCTGGTCGAGGGCGACTGCGGCGGCACCGACTGGGGCCAGTTCGAGAAGGTCTCGCTCGACACCAACACCAGCGCCCCGTTCGCGATGGACGTCGCCCCGGACGGACGGGTGTTCTACACCGAGCTCGTCCGCGGCCAGATCCGCGTCTACGACCCGGCCACGCAGAGCACCAGCACCGCGGTGACCCTTCCGGTCTACTCCGGCGGTGAGGACGGCCTGCTCGGCATCGCCCTCGACCCCGACTTCGCCACGAACGGCTGGCTGTACACCTACCGCTCGCCCGCGAGCGCGAACGACAGCGACCCGGCGAACTTCTTCAACGTGCTGTCGCGCTTCACCGTCGGCGCGGGCTCGCAGATCGACCCGGCCTCCGAGGTCGAGCTGCTGCGGGTGCCGGCGCGCCGGCTCCCGGACGAGCCGGGCCACACCGGCGGAGGCCTCGACTTCGACGCGCAGGGCAACCTGTACCTCGGCGTGGGCGACGACGTGAACCCGCACTCCGAGCCGTCGGGCGGCTACGCGCCGATCTCCACGCGCCCCGGCACGTTCCACGACGCGCGGGAGACCAGCGCCAACACCAACGACCTGCGGGGCAAGCTGCTGCGCATCCACCCCGAGGACGACGGAACCTACACGATCCCCGAGGGCAACCTGTTCGCCCCCGGCACCGCGCAGACGCTGCCCGAGATCTACGCCATGGGCTTCCGGAACCCGTTCCGGTTCAGCGTCGACCAGGAGACCGGCCACATCAGCATGGCCGACTACTCGCCCGACAACGGCTCGGACAACCTCGCGACGCGGGGTCCGGCCGGCATCGCCGAGTGGAACTACATCACCGAGCCGGGCAACTACGGCTGGCCGATGTGCATGGGCGCCAACGAGCCCTTCCGCGACGTCGACTACACGACCAACCCGGTCACCGTCGGCGACTTCTTCAGCTGCGACACCCCGGTCAACGACTCGCCCCGCAACACGGGTCTGACCGAGCTGCCGCCGGTGAAGCCGGCCGACATGTTCTACGGCTACCAGCGCTCGTCGGTGCCCGGCGCCATCAACCAGGGCGGCGGTCTCGCGCCGATGGGCGGCCCGGTGTACCGGTACGACGCCGAGCTCGAGTCGGACACGAAGTTCCCCGAGTACTACGACGGCAAGCCCTTCTTCTACGAGTGGGCCCGCAACCGCATGTACTCGATCGACCTGTCCGACAGCGGCGTCGGCACGCCCGGCGAGGCGGTCGAGAAGGTCAACCCGTTCCTGCCGCCGCCGGCGGCGGAGTTCCTCGCGCCGATCGACTCGAAGTTCGGCCCGGACGGCTCCATGTACGTGCTCGACTGGGGCGGCGGCTTCGGCCGCGACAACCCGGACTCGGGCCTGCACCGCATCGACTACGTCTCCGGCTCGCGCTCCCCGAGTGCGGTCGCCACGGCCACCCCGGACTCGGGGCAGGCGCCGCTCGAGGTGACCTTCGACGGCTCGGGCAGCACCGACCCCGAGGGTGAGCAGCTCACCTACGCCTGGGACCTCGACGGCGACGGCACCACCGACGCCGAGGGCGTCGAGGCGAGCTGGACCTACGAGGAGGACGGCGTCTACGACGCGCGCCTGACCGTCACCGACCCGGCCGGCAAGACCGGCACGACGACGGTGCCGGTCACGGTGGGCAACACGCGGCCGGAGGTGTCGTTCGTCGACCCGCCGACCGGTGGCTTCTTCCACTTCGGCGACCAGCTGTCGTGGGACGTCTCGGTGACCGACGCCGAGGACGCCACCATCGACGACGCCGACGTCATCATCCAGCCGGCGCTCGGGCACGACGCCCACGCGCACCCGTCCGAGCCGCTGTTCGGCCGGACCGGCTCGGTGCAGACCAGCCTCGGCGGCGGGCACAGCGACGACATGAACGTGTTCTACGTGCTCGACGCGCGCTACACCGACTCCGGCGGCGAGGGCGGGGCGAACCCGCTCACCGGCTCGGACACCTCGCTGCTGTTCCCGATGCAGCGCGAGGCGGAGTTCTTCTCGTCGAGCTCGGAGGGGGTCACGACGCTGCCGAGCCGCGACGTGGAGGGCCACGGCTCGGTGATCAGCGGTGCCGACGGCTGGACCGCGTACGACCCGCTCAACCTGCGGGGGGTCGACGAGCTGTCCGTGCGGTACGCCGCGGCGGCCGACACCTCGTTCGAGCTGCGGGCCGGCGCTCCCGACGGCGAGCTGCTCGGGACGCTGGAGGCCCCGGCCACCGGCAGCCTGACCCGGTTCGCCGACGTCACCTGGACCGTCCCCGAGGACGCGCCCACCGACAGCTTCACCCTCTACCTGGTGATGCCGGGCGAGGTGGAGCGGCGGGTCAACTTCCTCGAGGCCCACGGGCTGGGCGTCTCCGACGACAGCCACCCCGAGGTCGCCATCACCGCCCCGGAGCCGTACAGCCCGCTCACCGCGGGCGAGGCGGTCGAGGTGACGTCGGAGGCGTCCGACCCGCTGCTCGACCTCACCGGGGTCGAGTTCCTGGTCGACGGCCAGTCGCTCGGCACCGACACCGAGGCGCCGTACAGCACCACCTGGACGCCCGCGGCGGACGGCTTCTACGAGCTGACCGCCGTGGCGACGAACTCCGAGGGTCGGTCCACGACCTCGCGGATCGTCGTGGCCCAGGTCGGTGAGCCGTTCGGCGACTTCGAGCAGTTCACCAACGCGGGAGGCGTGTTCACCTCCGACGGAGGCGGGTTCACCATCACCTCCGGCGGCGCGAACATGTGGCAGGGCACCGACCAGTACAGCTCGCTCTACCTGCCGCAGGCGGGTGACGAGAGCTGGTCGGCGACCGTCCAGATCCCGGCCCAGGGCAACAGCAACAACAGCGCCAAGGCCGGCATCCTCGTCCGCAACGACGTCACGCAGCCGGGCACCTCGCCCGGGTACGCCGCGCTCGGCATCCGGCCGAACGGCGGTTTCGAGTGGCTGCGCGACACCGACGGCAACGGTCAGCTCGACGCCTCGACGTCGGCCAGCACGACCGGCTACCCGGCGTGGGTGCGGCTCGCGCGCTCCGGCGACGAGTACTTCGCGTACTGGTCCAAGGACGGCGAGACGTTCACGCAGGTCGGTGACCCGGTCTCGCTGCCCGGCGCCACGTCGGCGCAGGACGTCGGCCTGTTCGTCACCGCCCACTCCACGACGGCGACCAGCGAGGTGCAGTTCGACGGCTGGGCGTTCGAGGACGAGTGGACCCCGCCGAGCGAGGAGGAGCCCGAGCCCGGGCCGTCCTGCCTGACCTCGCAGTCCGACGAGTTCGACGGCGACTCCCTGTCCGGTCGCTGGACGACGCAGCGGGCCGCCGAGGGCTCGGCGATCTCGGTCTCCGACGGCGCGCTGCGCCTGCCGGTGACCCAGGGTGACGTCAACGAGGCGTCCGCCGGCCCGATCTCGTTCGTGGGCCAGCCGGTCCGCGACGGGGCCTGGGAGGCCACGACGCGGCTGACGCTCCCGCACACGCGGGAGTGGCAGCACGCCGGGCTGCTGCTGCACGCGAGCGACGACGACTACGTCAAGCTCGCCTTCACCCGCAGCAGCAACGGCGGGCGGCTGATGGAGTTCCAGACCGAGGCCGGTGGCAGCCGAACGTGGCACGCGAACGTCGCGCTGCCGCAGGACTTCCCGTCGACGGTCGACCTGCGTCTGACCAGCGACGGGACGGCGCTCACGGCGGCCTACTCCACCGACGGCACGACCTGGACCGCGCTCGCGGGTCAGGCCGCCGTCCTCGACGGTGCGACCCTCGGCCTCGTGGCCGCGGGTGACACCGGGACGCCCGAGGCGACCGCCGCGTTCGACTGGTACCGGGTCACCCCGGACAGCGACGACGACGGGACCCGCGCGTTCGCCGACGAGTTCGACGGCGACGCGCTCGACGGGTGCCGCTGGGACCGCGTGGTGCGGTACGACTCCTCGGAGGTGGCCGTCGCCGACGGCGCCCTGCGGATCACCACGCAGCCCGGCGACATCAACAACGACAACCCGATCGAGCCCCGCAACTTCATCCTCCAGGACGCGCCCGAGGGCACGGAGTGGACGGTGGAGACGCGGTTGACCGGGACGATGCAGCACCGCTGGCAGTACGCGGGTCTGCTCGCCTACGGCAGCGACGACGAGTACGTGAAGCTCGACGTCGTCGCGGACAACGCGCCCGGTGCGGCCACCAACCTGCGCACCGAGCTCGTGTCGGAGGTCGGCGGCCAGTTCGGCGCCGGCGGCAACCGGTCGATCGACATCGCGGAGACCTCCGAGAGCGGCTGGTGGTACCTGCGACTGACCCGCAGCGGTGACACCTACACCGGGTGGGTCAGCGACGGCGGCGTCACCTGGACCCAGGTCGGCGAGCCGGTGACCCACGCCGGCGACCTCGACGCCGTGGGCCTGGTCGCGGTCGGCCCGGAGCAGGAGTCGCCGGTCACGGTGGCGTTCGACTGGATCCGGCTCGCGGGTGAGGAGCCCCCGGGCGACACCACGGCGCCGGTCACCACGGCCGCGCTCGACCCGTCCGCCCCGGACGGCGAGAACGGCTGGTACACCAGCGCTCCCACGCTGACGCTGACCGCCGACGACGGCGACGGCTCAGGTGTGGCGAGCACGCAGTACCAGGTCGACGGTGGGGACTGGACGGAGTACTCGTCCCCGGTCGAGCTGCCGGACGGCGACCACACGATCGCCTACCGGTCGGCCGACGAGGCGGGCAACGTGGAGGAGGCCGGGACCCTCGAGGTCGCGGTCGACACCACGGGGCCGGTCACCGAGGCGACGACGTCCGGGGACGGCGACGAGGTGGCGGTCACGCTCACCGCGACCGACGCGACGTCGGGCGTCGCCTCGACCGAGGTCTCGGTCGACGGCGGCGACTGGACGGCGTACGAGGCTCCGGTCGTGGTGACCGGCGCCGGCACCCACACCGTCGAGTACCGCTCGACGGACGTGGCCGGCAACGTCGAGGACACCAAGTCGGTGGTCGTCGACATCGTCGGTGACGGCGAGGGCCCGACGGTCACGGTGACCGGCGTCGCGCACGGCACGGTGTACGGCGACTCCCAGCGGCTCACGCTGGCCTGGGAGGCGCTGGACTCGGGCTCGGGCGTCGCGTCGGTGACGGCCACCCTGGACGGGCAGCCGCTGCAGCCAGGCGAGCTGCGGCTCGACGCGCTGCCGCTCGGCCTGCACGACCTGGTGGTGACCGCCACGGACGTGGCCGGCAACTCCACCGAGCAGGTGGTGCGGTTCGGGACGGCGACCTCGTTCGAGGACATCGCCCAGCTGCTGCGCACCTACCGGGGCGAGAACCGCCTCACGGCCGCCGAGGCGCGCGTGCTCCAGGGCCACCTGGAGCGGGCGTCGGCAGCGGCGCTGAAGGGCCGCAAGGCCGTGGTGCGTCAGGAGCTCGGTGAGTTCGCCCGGTACGCCCGCGCGAACGTCGCCGACCCGCTGGCGCGCTCGGTGCTCGACCGGGACGCGCGGGCGCTGCGCGAGCGGCTCGTCGACGGCATGTCGGCGGCCACGTCGAACGCGCGGACGGCCGAGGACCCGAAGGAGGTCGCGGTGGCACCGCTGCAGTGACCGGGGCGGGGGCGGGTCGCCGGCAGCGGCCCGTCCCCGCACCACCCCCGCGTCGCGGCCGGCAGCAACGATGCGGGAGAACGGATCTCGGGGGGACGAGACGAAGGTGAGGACGAGATGGGACCCAGGACGAGCACGCCCGCGCCGACAGGCGCACGGGACGGGGGTCCAGCACGGACGCGGGGGAGGGTGCCGGCCCGAACCCCGCACCGCGCGCCGGGTCGGTCGTCGGCAGGCGACCCCCGGCGCGACGGGCCGACCGGCCGGCCGGCCACGACGACCCAGCGCCGCTGGTTCGTCGTGGTCGCGCTGGTCTCGGTCCTGGTCGGCGCCGCCGCGGCACTCGTCCTCCGCGCGGCGCTGACCGCCCCGTCCGACCTCGAGCGCGACGTCGCGGCCCTGCAGGCCGCCGAGACCGAGCGCGACGCCGGCCTGGCCCGCGACCTGGTCGCCTCGGCCGGGACCGCCCACGCACAGGTGCTCGCGGTGGTGACCGAGGTCGAGGCGGCCACCGCCGACGGCGCCTCGCCGACCGCCGAGCAGGCCACCGCCTGGACGAACGAGGTCGTCGCGGCCGCGGCGCCCTTCTCCGAGCAGGTCTCCGGCGGCACCCGGGTCAACCTCACCCGCGAGGGCTTCCGACACGCGACCGACCTGCTCGCGCAGTCGCTGCGCACCCACCGCGACGCCGCGCAGGCCGGAGCGGACGCCCCCGCGCTGCGCGCCGCGGCCGAGGAGTCGTTCCGGTCCGGGCTGGTGGCCTGGTCGATCGCCGCCACCGAGCTCGACGAGCTGGCGCTCGCCACCGACCTCGGGCACGTGCACCTGTACCTCACCGACGACCCGTCGACGGGGGCGATCACCTCCCACGACGGGGACCACGAGGGGGAGGGGACGCCGTGAGCGCGCAACGCCGCCGGGTCGGGCTGTGGCTGGTCGGCGCCCGCGGCTCCGTCGCCACCACCGCCGTCGTGGGGCTGGCCGCGGTGCGCGGTCGCCTGGCCGACGACGCGGGGCTGGTCTGCTCGCACCCCGCACTGGCCGGCGCCGACCTGCCCGGCCTCGACGAGATCGTCGTGGGCGGCCACGACGTCGTCGACGGCACCGCGCGCAAGCGGGCCGAGGAGCTCGCCGCCGGTCGGGTGCTCCCTGCCGCCCTGGTGCCCGCCACCGCCGACGAGCTCGACGCCTACGACGGCTGGGTGCGGCACGGCGGGCACGCCGAGGCGTCCGGCCAGCGCGAGCTGGTGCAGGCGCTCGCCGCCGACGTCCGCGAGTTCGCGGCCGAGCACGGCTGCGACGCCGTGGTCGTGGTGAACGTGTCGAGCACCGAGCCGCCGGTCGCGCCGGCGCCCGAGCTCGACGACCTCGCGCTGCTGCGCGCCGCCTGGGACCGCGGCGAGTCGCCGCTGCCGCCCAGCTCGGTGTACGCGGCCGCCGCGTTCGAGGTCGGTGCGGCCTTCGTCGACTTCACCCCGTCGGCGGGCGCCCGGCTCCCCGCGGTGGCGGCGCTGGCCGCCGAGCGCGGGCTGCCCTGGGCGGGCAGCGACGGCAAGACCGGCGAGACGCTGCTGAAGTCGGTGCTGGCGCCGATGTTCGTGCAGCGCGCGCTGCGGGTGCGCTCCTGGTCCGGCACCAACCTGCTCGGCGGCGGCGACGGCGCGACCCTGGCCGACCCGGCCGCACGCGCCAGCAAGACCGTCAGCAAGGCGCGTGGCCTCGAGGAGATGACCGGGTACGAGGTCGAGGGGCAGGTGCACATCGACTACGTCCCCGACCTCGGCGACTGGAAGACGGCCTGGGACCACGTCTCGTTCGAGGGGTTCCTCGGCACCCCGATGACGCTCCAGTTCACCTGGCAGGGCTGCGACTCCGCGCTCGCCGCACCCCTCGTGCTCGACCTGGCGCGGTTCACCGCCCTGGCCCTGCGGCGCGGCGAGGCCGGCCCGCTCGAGGCGCTCGGGTTCTTCTTCAAGGACCCCGCCACCGACGGCACCACCGCACCGCGCCACGACCTCGGGACCCAGTTCGCCGACCTGGTCGGCTGGGCCACCGGCGAGCGGGTGGCGCCGTGACGCCGTCCACCCCTGTCGGCCTCGGGGCGCTCGCCGAGCTCGTCCGGCTGCCGGCGGCGCTCAGCGTCCCGGGCGACTCGCTCGCGGGGATGGCCGCCTCGGGCGCGGTGGTGACCCCGCGCGCCCTGGCGCTGCCCGCGGCGTCCGCGTGCCTGTACTGGGCCGGGATGTCGCTGAACGACTGGGCCGACCGCGACCTCGACGCCGTCGAGCGGCCCGAGCGTCCGATCCCGTCGGGACGGGTGCCCGCCTCGACGGCCCTCGCCCTCGCCGGCGGGCTCACCGGGATCGGTGTCGTCCTGGCCGCCGTCGGCGGCGGCCTGCCGGCGCTGCGGGTCGCGGCCGCGCTGGCCGGGGCGGTCTGGACCTACGACCTGGTCGCCAAGGACGGTGTGCTGGGCCCGGTGTCGATGGCGTCCACCCGAGTGCTCGACGTCCTGCTGGGGGCGGCGGGCTCGCCGGTCGCCGCGCTGCCCGCCGCCGCGACCGTCGGTGCGCACACCGTCGCGGTGACCGGGCTGAGCCGTGGCGAGGTGCACGGCACCAGCGCCGCCGTCACCGCCGCGGTGCTCGCCGGCACCTTGGCGAGCACGGTGGCCGCGCTGCTGCCGCTGCGGCACCGGCGCGACCCGTGGACGGTCGGCGTCGTGCTGCTGGCGGCAGGTACGTACGCCTGGCAGGTCGGACGCGCGCAGTGGCGCGCGGTCGGCGACCCGTCGGCGGCGAACGCCCGCAGCGCCACGGGGACGGGCGTCCGCGCGATGATCCCGCTGCAGGCGACCCTGGTGGCCGCGCACGGCGCGCCCGCCCGCGCGGTGGGGCTCCTGCTCGTCGGCCCGGTGGTGCGGCGCGCGGCTCGGTGGGTGAGCCCGACATGACGCTGCGACTCGGCTACGGGCTCAACGGCTTCACCGACCACCGGCTCCACGACGCATTGGCCGTGGTGGCCGGCACCGGGTACGAGGGCGTCGGGCTCACGCTCGACCACGCGCACCTCGACCCGTTCGCACCGGCTCTGGCGGCGCGCACGGCGGCCGTCGCGGGGATGCTCGAACGGCACCGGCTCGGCGTCGTCGTCGAGACCGGCGCCCGGTACCTGCTCGATCCCTGGCGCAAGCACGAGCCGACGCTGGTCAGCGGCAGCGGCACCGAGCGGCGGGTCGAGCTGCTCGTCCTCGCGGTGCAGGTGGCGGCCGACCTCGGCGCGACGGCGGTCTCGTTCTGGTCGGGGATCCTGCCGGCCGACGCGACCCGCGCCCAGGGCTGGGAGCGGCTCGAGCGGCACCTGCTGCCCGTGCTCGACGCGGCCGACCGCGCCGGCGTCGTGCTCGCGTGCGAGCCCGAGCCGGGGATGTTCGTCGACCGGCTCGCCGACGCGCTCGAGCTGCGCCGGCGCCTCGGCGACCCGCACCTGCTGCGCGTCACCGTCGACGTCGGCCACCTGCGCTGCAGCGAGGACGAGCCGGAGGCCGACTGCATCCGGGGCGTCGCGCCGCTGCTCGCCAACGTGCAGGTCGACGACATGCGGCGCGGGGTGCACGAGCACCTCGAGCTCGGGACGGGCGAGGTCGACCTGGCGGGTGCGCTGGGCGCCCTCGTCGAGGTCGGCTACGACGGTCTCGCGTGCGTCGAGCTGCCGCGCCACCCCCACGCCGCCCCCGCGCTGGCGGCCTCGAGCCTGGCGGCGATGCGCGCCGCGCTGCAGGAGGCCGCCGACCGGGTGGCGCACACGACGACGGCGGAGGTGTCCCGGTGACGGACTGGACGGACGACGCGGCGGCCAGGGTGGCCGCCGACCCCGGGGCGGTCGGCGCCCTCTTCCCGGCCGTGTCGCGGCACGTCGGCCGCGGCCCCGTCGACGCGGCCGACCCGGCGGGCGAGCACGCGCGCACGGTCGACGACGTCGCGCGCGAGCGGCTCCTGCTCGCGCTCCCGCTGCGGGGCGACGACCTGGTGCGCGAGGTGCTGGCGCTCTACCGGTTCGGCGACGCCGCCGAGAAGCGTGCCGTGCTTCGCGCGCTGCCGGCGCTCGACGAGCAGCACGACCTCGGCGACGCGCTGCTCGATGTCGTCCGAGACGCGTTGCGCACCAACGACACCCGGCTCGTCGCCGCCGCTCTCGGGCGGTACGCGACCGACCACCTCGAACCGCACGGCTTCCGCCACGGCGTGCTGAAGTGCCTGTTCACCGGCATCCCGCTCGCGGTCGTCGACGGGCTGCCCGCCCGGGTCGACGACGAGCTGCTGCGCATGGTCGGCGACTACGCCGACGAGCGCCGCGCCGCCGGCCGCGACGTCCCGGCCGACGCCCTGGACCTGCTCGACCGCACCACCACCCACCCGCAGGAGGCGCAGCGATGAGGATCTTCGACCCGCACATCCACATGACCTCGCGCACGACCGACGACTACGAGGCGATGGCGGCGGCCGGCGTCCGGGCGGTCGTCGAGCCGTCGTTCTGGCTCGGGCAGCCGCGCACCGGCGTCGACAGCTTCTGCGACTACTTCGACGCGCTCCTCGGGTGGGAGCCGTTCCGCGCCAGCCAGTTCGGGGTGCAGCACTTCGCGACCATCGGGTTGAACCCGAAGGAGGCGAACGACCCGCGCTGCACCCCGGTGCTCGACCTGCTGCCCCGCTACCTGGCCAAGGACCGCGTCGTCGCGGTCGGCGAGCTGGGGTACGACTCGCTGACCCGGGAGGAGGAGCACGCGTTCCGCACCCAGCTCCACCTCGCCGTCGAGCACGGCCTGCCCGCGCTGGTGCACACGCCGCACCGCGACAAGCTCACCGGCACGCGGCGCACGCTGTCGGTGGTCGAGCAGGTGGGCATCGACCCCGGTCGCGTGCTGGTCGACCACCTGAACGAGGTGACCGTCGCCGACGTGGCGGCGTCCGGCTGCTGGATGGGGTTCTCGATCTACCCCGACACCAAGATGGACGAGCACCGGATGGTGCGGATCCTGTCCGAGCACGGGTTGTCGCGGATGATCGTGAACTCCGCCGCCGACTGGGGGCGCAGCGACCCGCTGAAGACCGTGAAGACGGCGCGCGCGATGCTCGACGCCGGCTTCTCCGACGACGACGTCGACCGCGTCCTGTGGCGCAACCCCGTCGAGTTCTACTCCCAGAGCGGCCGTCTCGACCTGGTCGACGTCGACGGTGCCGACGCGACGATCGACCTCACCGCCACCTTCGAGGGCAACTCGGTGCTGCGCGGTGCCCGCCCGGACGCCGTGCAGGGGCGGGTGTGAGGTTCCGCCACCGCGACGGCACCCTCGTGCACCTGTCGTACTGCACCAACGTGCACCCGGCCGTCGACCTCGACGGCGTGCGCGAGCAGCTGGCGCGGTTCGCGGCGCCGGTGCGCGAGCGGGTGGGTGCGCCGGTGCTCGGGGTCGGTCTCTGGCTCGCCGCACCGGTCGCGGCGCGGCTGGCGGCCGACACCGACGAGCGCCGCGACCTGCGCGACCTGCTCGACCGGCTCGGGCTCGAGGTCGTGACGCTGAACGGCTTCCCGCACGACGACTTCGGTACCGGTCGCGTCAAGAAGCGCGTCTACGAGCCCGACTGGGTGCACGTCGACCGGTTGCGGTACACCCAGGACCTCGCGGTCGTGCTGGCCGACCTGCTCCCCGACGACGCCGCGGGCGGGAGCATCTCGACCCTGCCGCTCGCCTGGCGCGAGCCGTGGTCGGACGAGCAGCAGCGCGCGGCCGAGGCCCAGCTCGACCGCCTGGCGCGCTTCCTCGACCGGCTCGAGGAGGACACCGGCCGACGGGTGCGGGTCGCGGTCGAGCCCGAGCCCGGGTGCGTCGTCGAGACCACCGCCCAGGCCGTCGAGAGGCTGGCGTCCGTCGACCGCGCGCGGGTCGGCGTGTGCGTCGACACCGCGCACCTGGCGGTGGCGTGGGAGGAGCCGGACGAGGCCGTGGGGCGGCTGCAGGGCGCCGGCCTCGACGTGGTGAAGGCGCAGCTGTCGGCGGCCCTGCACGTCGAGCACCCCGGCGAGGCGGCCACCCTCGAGGTGCTGCGCCGGTTCGACGAGGACCGGTACCTGCACCAGGTGCGGCCCGGCGCCCGCCCGGGCACCGGCTCGGCCGCCGGCTGGGACGACCTCGGCGAGGCCTTCGCGCACGCCGACGGCACGCCCTGGCGGGTGCACTTCCACCTGCCGCTCGGTGCCGAGCCCGCGCCGCCCCTGGCCTCGACGCGCGCCACGCTGCGGAGCAGCCTGCGTGCGCTGGTGGGCGGCGACCGGGCGCTCACCGACCACCTCGACGTGGAGACCTACACGTGGACCGTGCTGCCGGACCCGCCGGGCAGCGACGCCGAGCTCGTCGACGGCCTGGCCGCCGAGCTCGCGTGGGCCCGTGACGAGCTGGTGCTGGCGGGGCTGGAGGAGGCGTCGTGACGCAGGACGGGCAGCGGGTGCTGCTGCTGGATGTGGTGGGCCTGACCCCGAGGGCGCTCGAGCAGATGCCGCTGCTGCGGCGCTGGGCCGGCGGGTCGGCGACCCCGTTGCGCACGGTGCTGCCGGCCGTGACGTGCAGCGTCCAGTCGACCATGCTGACCGGCCGCGACCCGGCTGAGCACGGCGCGGTCGGCAACGGCTGGTTCTTCCGCGACCTCGGCGAGATCATGTTCTGGCGGCAGCCGAACAGCCTCGTCGAGGGACCGAAGGTCTGGGACGCGTTGCGGCGCAGTTGTCCTGACGCGAAGGTCGCGAACGTGTGCTGGTGGTACGCGATGGGCGCGGACGTCGACACCACGATCACGCCGCGGCCGGTCTACCACGCCGACGGGCGCAAGTCGCCGGACGCGTACACGGTGCCCGACTCGCTGCGCAGCGGCCTGCTGGCCGACCTCGGGCCGTTCCCGCTGTTCCGGTACTGGGGCCCGACCGCGTCGATCGAGTCCTCGCGCTGGATCGTCGAGGCCACCCGGCGGCTGCTGCCCGACCACGACCTGACGCTCGCCTACGTCCCGCACCTCGACTACGACCACCAGCGGTACGGGCCGGGCGACCCGCGGTCGGCCGCCGCGGCCGCCGAGCTCGACCGGGTGCTCGCGCCGCTGCTCGCCGACGCCGACGCGCAGGGCGTGCGCACGATCGTGGTGAGCGAGTACGGCATCACCGACGTCGACCGCCCGGTCGACGTGAACCGGGTGCTGCGCCGCGAGGGCCTGCTGCAGGTGCACACCCAGGCGGGCATGGAGTACCTCGACCCGTGGACGTCGCGGGCGTTCGCGGTCGCCGACCACCAGGTCGCCCACGTCTACGTGCGCGACCCGGCCGACCGGGAGCGGGTGGCGGCGCTGCTCGCCGGCGTGCCGGGGGTCGAGCAGGTGCTCGACCGCGACGCCCAGCGCGAGGCCGGCATCGGCCACGCCCGCAGCGGCGACCTCGTCGTCGTGGCCGACGCGCGCTCGTGGTTCACCTACTACTACTGGCTGGACGACGGGCGCGCCCCCGACTTCGCCCGGGGCGTCGACATCCACCGCAAGCCCGGCTACGACCCCGCGGAGCTGTTCTTCGACCCCGCCGACCGGTCGGCGAAGGCACGCGCAGGGCTCGGGCTCGTGCGCAAGGCCGTGGGGCTGCGCTACGCGATGAGCGTGGTGCCGCTCGACCCGACCTGCGTGCGGGGCTCGCACGGGCGGCTGCCGGACGACGTCGCCGACGGCCCGGTGGTGCTCTCCGGCGGCGGCCTCGCCGACCTCGTCCCCGAGGGCACGACCCTGCGCGCCCACGACGTCCACGACCTCGTCCTCGCCGCGGCGGGCGTCCTGCCCGCTCTGGCACGCTGACCCCGCGACCACCTCCAGGAGGAACCCGATGCCCCGTCCCGTCACGCTGTTCACCGGCCAGTGGGCCGACCTGCCCTTCGAGGAGGTCTGCCGCCTCGCGTCGTCGTGGGGCTATGACGGCGTCGAGATCGCCTGCAGCGCAGATCACTTCGAGGTCGACAAGGCGGTGTCCGACGACTCGTACGTCGACGGTCGCCGCGAGATCCTCGACAGGTACGGCCTGCAGGTGTTCGCGATCTCGAACCACCTCGTCGGCCAGGCGATCTGCGACGACCCGATCGACTTCCGGCACGAGGCGATCCTGCCCGCCCGCATCTGGGGCGACGGCGAGCCCGAGGGGGTGCGGCAGCGGGCCGCGGCCGACATGGCCGACACCGCCCGCGCCGCGGCGAAGCTGGGGGTGAAGACGGTCGTCGGGTTCACCGGCTCGTCGATCTGGCAGTACGTCGCCATGTTCCCGCCGGTGCCCGCCGAGCGGATCGAGGCCGGCTACCAGGACTTCGCCGACCGCTGGAACCCGATCCTGGACGTGTTCGACGAGGTGGGGGTCCGTTTCGCGCACGAGGTGCACCCGAGCGAGATCGCCTACGACTACTGGACGACGGTGCGCACGCTCGAGGCGGTGGGGAACCGTGAGGCGTTCGGCCTGAACTGGGACCCCAGCCACATGGTCTGGCAGCAGCTCGACCCGCTCGCGTTCCTGTACGACTTCCGCGACCGGATCTACCACGTCGACTGCAAGGACACCCGGATGAAGGTCGGCAACGGCCGCGCCGGGCGGCTGTCGTCGCACCTGCCCTGGGGCGACCCGCGCCGCGGCTGGGACTTCGTGTCCACCGGCCGCGGCGACGTCGACTGGGACGAGTGCTTCCGCACCCTGAACGCGATCGGCTACGACGGCCCGATCTCGATCGAGTGGGAGGACGCCGGCATGGACCGGTTGGCCGGCGCCGCCGAGGCGGTCGAGTTCGTCCGCCGCACCCAGGTCGACCAGCCCACCGCGTCCTTCGACGCCGCCTTCAGCACCAAGGACCGCTGAGGGTCAGCGGAGGTACGAGGCGCCGTTCAGGTCGAGGACGGCGCCGGAGGCCCACTGCGACAACGGGTCGGCGAGGTGCACGACCGCGTGGGCGACCTCCTCGGGGGTCGCCACGCGTCCGAACGGCGACTGCGCGCGGATCGCGTCGCCGGCCGGGCCGTCGAGGTGCTGCGCCGCCATGTCGGTGGCGACGAAACCCGGTGCGACCGTGGCGACCGCGATGCCGTGCGGCGCGAGCGCGATGGCGAGCGACTGGCCGAGCGCGTGCACGGCGGCCTTGCTGGCGCCGTAGGCCGGCACGTCCGGCTCGCCCCGGTAGGCGCCGCGCGAGCCGACGTTCACCACGACCCCGGTCGGCAGGCCGTCCGCGGCGGGGACGTCGAGCATGTGCCGGACGGCGCACCAGGTGGCGTTCGCCGTCCCGAGCAGGTTGACGTCGATCGTGCGGCGCCAGGCGGCGACCCACTCGTCGTACCCGGTCTCGTCGGGACGGTGCCCGATGCGGCGGCTCCCGCCGTCGGCGAGGTCGGCCGGGTCGTCGGTGAACAGCGCGGCGTTGTTGACCAGCACGTCGAGGCGCCCGAGGCCGGTGGCGGCGTCCGCGACCAGCGTCCGCACGGCGCCGGGGTCGGCGAGGTCGCCGTGCACGAGCACGTGGCCGTCGCCGGGCAGCGACGCGAGCACCTGCTCGGCGCGCTCGCGCGCGCCGCGGTGGTGGACGGCGACGCGGTCGCCGAGACGGGCGAACGCCAGGGCGGTGGCCGCGCCGATGCCGCGGGAGGCGCCGGTGACCAGGACGCCGCGCGAGGTCACGCCTGCTCCGCCGGCACCGGGACGGCCTCCTCGACCGGCGCGGGCGTCGCCACCGCCTTGCGCGACGAGAACCGCTCGTGCAGCGCGAGCGCCGTGACCGCGGCGGCGACCACGGCGGCCCCGAGCCACTGGGTGGACGACAGGACGTTGCCGAGGAACGCGACGCCGACGACCGCGGCGGTGAGCGGGAAGGCCAGCTCGGCGAGGGTGGCGCGGCTGGCCGGGGTGCTGCGCAGGCCGCGGTAGTACAGGCCGATGGCGAGCAGGCCGGGGATCAGGCCGAGCAGCGCGATGACGGGCAGGTCGCGGCCGGCGGCCCACAGCGGGTCGCCGAGCACCAGCACGAAGACCAGCGACGCCGGCAGGCCGATCGCGAACCGCAGCACGGTCAGGTCGCGCAGGCCGATCTCGGCGCCGACCAGGCGTCCCAGCACGGTGCCGGTGGCCCACAGCGCGGCCGCGCCCACGGCGAGCGCGGCCGACAGACCGGCGGCCACCGAGACCGAGGTGGGGTCGGGGAAGGCGAGCAGCCAGGCGCCGACCAGCGCCGGGACGAGGAACAGCGGGTAGCGCAGCGTGATGCGCTCCTTGAGCAGCCACCACGCGACGAGCACCGCGATCACCGGCTGCAGCTTCTGCAGCACCACGGGGGTGATGGCGGCGCTGGTGGCCGGGGCGTGCACGAAGGCCTGGGTGAACAGCACCGTCGCCAGGGCCGAGGCACCGACGCCGATGACGACGACCGCGGCCTTGGTCCGCCCGGACGCGGCGGCGAACGCGCGCAACGCGGGCAGCAGCCACGGCAGCGTCACCAGCACGATCACCACGTGCTCGAGGAAGACGATGGTCGAGGCCGGGTAGGTGCCGACGAGGGGGACGCGCAGCAGGGCGTCGCTGCCCCACAGGGCGGCACCGAGGGCGACCAGCCAGGTGGCGTCGCGGCGGCGGGGGGTCGGGCCGTGCGTCATGGGTGCTCCTCCGGCGGCAGCCGCGTCCAGCGGTCGTGGGTCCGCAACCTACAAGCAACAGGGGGTTGGCATGATTCCGGTCCATGACCACGCTCGTGCGGGCCGCCCGCACCGCCGACGTCCGTGCCATCCGCGCGCTCGTGGAGCCGCTCGTGCAACGCCGCATCCTCGTGGCGAAGGAGGCGGTCGCCTACTACGAGGCGCTGCAGGAGTTCGTCGTCGTCGAGCGCGACGGCCGCCTCGTCGGCTGCGGCGCCCTGCACGTGATGTGGGAGGACCTCGCCGAGATCCGCACCCTCGCCGTCGCCGAGGACGCCCGCCGCCAGGGCATCGGCCAGGACATCATCGAGGCCCTGATGTCCCGGGCGCGCACGCTGGGCGTGGCGCGACTCTTCACGCTCACCTTCGAGGTGGAGTTCTTCTCCCGCAACGGGTTCGACGTGATCGAGGGCACCCCCGTCGAGCCGCCGGTCTTCGCCGAGCTGCTGCGCTCCCACGACGACGGCGTCGCCGAGTTCCTCGACCTCGCCCGGGTCAAGCCCAACACCCTCGGCAACACCCGGATGCTCCGCCGCCTCTGAGCGCGGGGTCCGCTCCGGTCGGGCAGAGCACCTGCGGTCAGGCGGACGGCGGCGACCCTGGCGGACGGGCGGCGCGCAGCAGGCCGCGGCGCTGCAGGTGCAGCAGCAGCGGCAGCTGGCCGAGCAGGAACACGGCCAGCAGCGCCGAGAAGGCCGCGGTGCTGCGCGGGGTGAGCACGACGGTCGCCACCACCCCGACGAGCAGGCCGACCGCGGGCACCGCCACGACCGCGCGTCCGGCGGTGACCGCGGCGCCGGACGCGTGCCCGGGCCCGGTCCCGCGGGCGTCGCGCACGGCACGCAGCCGCCGGGACGTCGTCCAGGCGAGCACCAGCCCCGCGACCTGCCCCACCGCGAGCACGGCCACCTGCGGCGCGCTGGTCGCGTCGAACCGGCCGTCGGCCAGCTGCACGAAGGCGAGGGCGAGCACCCCGAGCACCACGGCGCAGCCCGCGCTCGCGGCGACGGTGCGGGCGAGCGCGCGCTCGGCGAGCGCGTCGGCCAGGTCGACCACGTCGTCGTTCACGCGGGCACCTCCTGCGGGTCACCGGGGAGGGCGAAGCCGTCCCCGACCGGGACGACGAGGCCGTCGTCGAGCAGCGAGTCGAGGCACCGCTGGAGCCGGTCGGCGTCCGGGGTGGCGTCGGTGAGCGCGGCGAGCGGGACCGGCCCGACGGCGTCCCGCAGCACCCGCATCACCCGTCCCCGCACCTGCCGGTCGGTGCCCTCGAAACCCTGCACGCGCCGTGCCGGGCCGTCGTACGCCGGGCTGCCCGCGGCGACCCACGCGCACCGGCGACGCACCGGGCAGACCTCGCACCGCGGCGAGCGTGCGGTGCAGACCAGCGCGCCGAGCTCCATCACCGCCACGGACCAGCGGGCCGCCGTCGGTTCGTCGCCGGGGAGGAGCCCCTCGGCGCGGCGGGTCTCGGCGACGGTGAGGGCGGGCGCCGGCAGCGGGTCGCCGCCGACGAGGCGCGCGTGCACGCGGCGCACGTTGGTGTCGACGACGGCGGCCCGGCGTCCGAACGCGAACGCCCGCACCGCGGCGGCCGTGTAGCCGCCGACGCCCGGGAGCGCGAGCAGCGCGTCGTGGTCGTCGGGCACCTGCCCGTCGTGGCGGTCGACCAGCGCCTGCGCCGTCTGCTGCAGCCGCAGAGCGCGGCGCGGGTAGCCGAGCCGGTCCCAGGCGCGCAGCACGTCGGCGGCGGGAGCGGCGGCGAGGTCGGCCGGCCCGGGCCAGCGGGCCATCCACGCGGTCCAGGCGGGGAGCACCCGCGCGACCGGCGTCTGCTGCAGCATCACCTCGCTCACCAGCACGCCCCACGGGGTGCGGTCGGGCGCGCGCCAGGGCAGGTCGCGGGCCTGCGCGTCGTACCAGGCCAGCACCTCGCGGTGCAGCGTCGACGGGCGCACGGTCCGGTGCGCGGTGGCGGGAGCGTTCACGGTGCGCCGATCGTGCCACGGCGTGGCACCACGCCGGAGCGCCGCCCTGTGCCTACCGTGGTCGGCGATGAGCACGGTGATGCGACCGGTGGGCACCCGGGAGCCGCAGGTCTACTGGCGGCGCCGGGTGGTGGCGCTGGTCGCGCTGCTCGTCGTGGTGGCGCTGGTCGTGTGGGGCGTCTCGTCCGCGATCGGTGCCCTCCGCGGCGGCGACGAGCCGGTCGCCGACGGCGGTGGTACCGCCCAGCAGCCGGTCCCCGACCCCGCCGCCGACGCGCAGCCGTCCCCCGACCCGTCCGCCGCGACGGGCGAGACCGCGCCCGCCGAGGGCGAGGTCCCCGCGTGCGCCCCGCCCGGGCTGGTCGTCGCCCCCACCGTCGACGCCACGAGCTACGCGCTCGGCTCGACCGCGAAGGTCGGCATGACGATCACGAACACCGGCACCGCCCCCTGCACGATGGACGCCGGCTCGCAGGCCCTCGAGCTGCTCGTCGTCTCCGGCAGCGACCGCATCTGGTCCTCCGACGACTGCCAGACCGACGCCCAGAGCCGTCCCACCACCGTCGAGCCCGGCGACGCCGGCGTGCTCGCCTCGAGCGTCGAGTGGACGCTGGTCCGCTCGGCCGCCGGCTGCGCCCAGGGTCTGCCCGAGCTCAAGGCCGGTACCTACCAGCTGACCGCCCGCGCGGGTGAGATCACCAGCGCCCCGGTCGCCTTCGAGATCACCGGCTGACTGCCCGTTTCGCTAGTTCAGTGCTGCAAGTGACACCGAAGTGGTGTCGCTCCACGCGTGACACGCCAGAACCCCTCGTGCAGTGGACGGCCACCGGTCGGCGACGCTGGGCTCGGGCGGTGCAGGGGCGCGGGTCACGGGGCACTGAGCGAGGCAACCTGGCGTGTCACGCGTGTCCTACCAGCACTTCGGTGTCAGTTCCGACACTGAACTAGCGAAACGGGCAGGCGAGCGGAGCGGTCAGACGTAGCGCTCGAGGATGCTCGACTCGGCGAGGCGGGACAGGCCCTCGCGGACGGCGCGGGCGCGCTGCTCGCCGACGCCGTCGACGGTCATCAGGTCGTCGATGCCGGCGGCCAGCAGCTTCTGCAGGCCGTCGAAGTGCTCGACCAGGCGGTCGATGATGGCGCCGGGCAGGCGGGGGACCTTGTGCAGCAGGCGCAGGCCGCGCGGGCTCACGGCGCCGTCGAGCGACTCGCCGGTGCCGGTCAGCCCGAGCACCCGGGCCACGGCGGCCAGGTCGACCAGCTCGGTGGGGTCGAGGGTGGCGAGGTCGTCGAGCACCTGCTCGACGGTCAGCGACCGCTTGGCCTGGTCGAGGTAGTCGCTGATGACGAGCTCGCGGTCGGGGCCGATGCCGCCGATCAGCTCGTCGAGCTGGAGCGAGAGCAGACGCCCGTCGGCGCCGAGCTCGACCACGTAGCCGCTGATCTCGTCGCTGATGCGGCGCACCATCTCGAGCCGCTGCACCACGGCGGCGACGTCGCGGACGGTGACGAGGTCCTCGATCTCGAGCGCCGACAGGGTGCCGGTGACCTCGTCGAGGCGGGCCTTGTAGCGCTCGAGCGTGGCGAGCGCCTGGTTGGCGCGGCCGAGGATCGCCTCGGAGCCCTCGAGCACGTACCGCCGGCCGCCGACGTAGAGGGCGACGATGTGCATCGACTGGCTCACCGAGATGACCGGCAGCCCGGTCTGCTTCGCGACCCGCTCGGCGGTGCGGTGGCGGGTGCCGGACTCGGTGGTCTCGATGCTGGGGTCGGGCACCAGCTGCACGGCCGCGCGGACGATCTTGGTGGCCTCGCGGTCGAGCACGATCGCGCCGTCCATCTTGGCCAGCTCGCGCAGCCGGGTGGACGAGAAGTCGACGTCGAGGACGAAGCCGCCGGTGCTGATCGCGTCGACCGAGCGGTCGGAACCGAGCACCACGAGGGCGCCGGTGCGGCCCCGCAGGATGCGCTCGAGGCCGTCGCGCAGCTCGGTGCCGGGAGCGGCTGCGGCGAGGGTCGCGCGCAGCAGGTCGTCCTCGCCGCGCTCGTTCACCACGGGGCCGATGCTAGCGGGCGCGCTGCACCCGTAGGTCTCACGCAGGTCACGGTCCGGGTGAGCTGCCAGCAGGACCCTTCGGCGGTCAGCGGTCGCCGACGGGACGGACGATGCCGAGCCGCAGCGCCTCGACGACCTGGCCGATCTCGACCACCTTCATGCCGTCGGGCACCACCACGCTCGCGGTACCCCCTCGCGGCACCACCGCCGTGGTGAACCCGAGCCGGGCGGCCTCGCTGAGCCTGCGTCCCAGGCCGGGGACCGGACGCACCTCGCCGGACAGGCCGACCTCGCCGAAGGCCACCATCCGCGGCGGCAGCGGACGCTCGACCGCCGCCGAGGCCATCGCCAGCGTGATCGCGAGGTCGGCCGCGGGCTCGCCGATGCGCACGCCGCCGACCGTGGAGACGAACACGTCCTGGCCGAACAGGGCCACGCGCATGCGCGCCGAGATGACCGCCTGCACCATCGACACCCGCGCGCCGTCGAGCCCGCTCGTGGCGCGGCGCGGGTTCTTCGCCTCGGTGGGCGTGACCAGCGCCTGCACCTCGGCGACCAGCGGACGGCGGCCCTCCAGGGTCACCGTGACGCAGCTGCCCGGGGCGTGGACGTCGGTGCGGGACAGGAACAGCCCGCTCGGGTCGGTGAGACCGACGATGCCGTCCTCGCTGAGGTCGAAGCAGCCGACCTCGTCGGTGGGGCCGTACCGGTTCTTCACCGCGCGCACGAGCCGCAGCCGCGAGTGCCGCTCGCCCTCGAACTGGCAGACGACGTCGACGAGGTGCTCGAGCGTGCGCGGGCCGGCGATCGACCCGTCCTTGGTGACGTGGCCGACCAGCAGCGTCGGCAGGTTGCGGGCCTTGGCGACCCGGATCAGCGCGGCCGCGACCTCGCGCACCTGCGAGACGTTGCCCGCCTGGCCCTCGACCTGGCCGGAGCTGATGGTCTGCACCGAGTCGACGACGAGCAGGTCGGGCTCGACCTGCTCGACGTGCCCCAGCACGGTGGCCAGGTCGGTCTCGGACGCCAGGTACAGCCGCGGCCGGATCGCGCCGATGCGCTCGGCCCGCAGCCGCACCTGCGAGGCCGACTCCTCGCCGGTCACGTAGAGCACCGTGCGGCCGGACGCGGCCGCCTGCCCCGCGACGTCGAGCAGCAGCGTCGACTTGCCGACGCCGGGCTCGCCCGCGACCAGCACGACCGCCCCGGGCACCAGCCCCCCGCCGAGCACGCGGTCGAGCTCGTCGACCCGGGTGGGGACGGCCCGCGCGGTCTCGACGTCGACCTGGTCGATCGGGCGGGCGGGCGTGCGCACGGGCGCCGCCTGGGTGGTGCGGACGGTGACCGCGCCGACCTCCTCGACCGTGCCCCAGGCCTGGCACTCGCCGCAGCGGCCGACCCACTTGGACGCCGCCCAGCCGCACTCGGCGCAGCGGTAGGACGGGCGCGCCGTCCTGGCGGTCTTGGCGGCGCTCACGGGAGGGACCTCACGGACGACAACCTAGGCGGGCCGTGCGACAACCGGTCTCAGCCGGGCCGCGAGCCGTCCGCGGGAGGGGCCAGGACGCAGAACTCGTTGCCCTCCGGGTCGCGCAGCACCACCCAGGGCAGCCCCTCGTCCCCGCCCGCCCGGGTGGCGCCGAGCGCCAGCAGCCGCTCGACCTCGGCGTCGCGGTCGCCGTCGGCCGGCCGGACGTCGAGGTGCAGCCGGTTCTTGCCCGCCTTGGCCTCCGGGACGTGGGCGAACCCGAGCGTCGGCGCCCCCGGCCGCGACGAGGGGGCAGCCGGTCCGACGCAGACGTACCCCTCGGCCTCGTCGACCTCCTGCACCTCGTAGCCGAGCACCGCGCACCAGAACCGCGCGAGGGCGTCCGGGTCGGCGCAGTCGACGGCGACCTCGCTGAGCGAGCTGACCACGGCGGACCCCTCCGGACGACCTCGTGCACGGCGCGTGCCACGCTAGCCCCCGACCGGAGCAGCCCCGCGGCCCCGTCTTGACGCGTTCGAACAGGTGTTCGATCATGACGAGGTGCCCGCCGCCACCGCCCTCGACCCCGGCCGCCCGGTCGTCGAGCAGCTGCGCGAGCGGGTCGCCGCGCTGCAGGGCGGTCCGACCCGGGTGCCCGTCCCCACGCACCCCGCGGTGGCCGGCCTCCTCCAGCTGCGCACCGGCGGCAGCTACGCGGTCGACTCCGCCTCGCTCGCGCTGGCGCTGGCCGCCGGGGCCTCCGCGGCCGGCGAGTGGGTCGGTTTCGCCGGCTGGCCCGACTTCGGGGCCCAGGCCGCCGCCGACCTCGGGGTCGACCTCGACCGCACCGTGCTCGTGCCCGACCCGGGCGAGCACTGGCTCGAGGTCGCCGCCGCCCTGGTCGACGTGCTCCGCGTGGTCGTGCTCCGACCGGCCGGTCGCGTCGACGCCCGCTCGGCGGGGGTGCTCGACGCACGGCTGCGCAAGCGGTCGGCCGCGCTGGTCGTCTGGGGCGAGTGGCCCGGGTGCGAGGCCCGGCTGACGCTCGAGGACGCCCGCTGGGCGGGCCCGGTCGACGGCTCCGGCCGGCTGCGCCGGCGCTCGGCCCAGCTCGCCGTGCAGCGCGGCTCGGCCCCCGCGACGCGGGCGCCGGTGTGGTTCCCGCACGAGGACGCCCCGCTCGTCGCCGCCCGCCCGGACGCGGGGACGGGTGCGCCGCTGCGCCGCGCGGTGCCGTCGTGACCGCCACCACGGGCACGCCCCCGCGCTCCGCACCGAGCGGTGCAGCGCGCCGGGTGCTGGTCGTCTGGTGCCCCGACTGGTCGGTCGTGGCCGCGCTCGACGAGGAGGACCTGCCGGCGGCCACCCCGGCCGCCGTGGTCGTCGCGAACGTCGTCGAGGTGTGCAACGCGGCCGCCCGGGAGGAGGGTGTGCGGCGCGGCATGCGCCGGCGCGACGCGCAGGCGCGCTGCCCCGACCTCGCGCTGCTGCCCGCGTCCGAGGACCGCGACGTGCGCGCCTTCGAGCCGGTGCTCGCGGCGGTCGAGGCGCTGCGCCCGGGGGTGGCGTCGCTGCGGCCGGGACTGCTCGCCGTCCGCGCGCCCGGACGGGTCTTCGGCGGCGAGGAGCACGCCGCCGCCACGGTCGCCGAGGCGCTCGTCGCCGCCGGGGTGTGGGACTGCCGCCTCGGCGTCGCCGACGACCTGTTCACCGCCGAGCAGGCCGCCCGTCGCGCCGACCTGCAGGCCTGGCGGATCGTGCCGCCCGGCGGCTCCCCGGGCTTCCTGCGCCCGCTGCCGGTCGAGTCGCTCGAGGTCGACGGCGCGCCCGGACGCGAGACCGCCGGCCTGCTGCGCCGGCTCGGCCTGTCGACCCTCGGCGACCTCGCCGACCTGCCGAAGGACGCCGTCCTGCAACGCCTCGGCAGCTACGGGGAGCGGGTGTGGCGGCGCACCCACGGCGACGACCCCGCGCTGTTCGCACCGCGCACCCCGCCGCCCGAGCTCACCGCCGAGGTGGGCTTCGAGACCCCGCTCGACTCGGTCGAGGCGGTCTGCTTCAGCGTCCGCACCACGGCCGAGCGGTTCGTGGCCGACCTCGCCCGGCGCCAGCTGGTGGCCACCGGCGTCCGGGTCGAGGTCGACACCGACCACGGGCTCGCGTCCGCGCGCACCTGGTTGCACCCCCGGCACTTCTCCTCCCGCGACCTGGTCGACCGCGTGCACTGGCAGCTGCGCTCGCCGCGCGCGGGCGACCTGCGCTCGCGCCGACCGGTGGCCGGGCTGCGGGCTCCGGTGGAGCGGGTGCGGTTCGTGCCCGACACCCTTGAGCCGGCCGCCTCGCACGCCGACGGCCTGTGGGGAGGCAGCGGCGACGACCTCGTCCAGCGCGGCGTCGCCCGCGTCCAGGCGGTCGTCGGGTTCGACGCCGTGCTGCGCCCGGTGCTGCAGGGCGGACGCGACCCCGCGGCCCGCCAGGCGGCCGTCCCGTGGGGCGACCGCGCGGTCGGGCTCCGGCCGCTCGACCGGCCGTGGCCGGGCACCGTGCCCGGACCGGCGCCCGTGCGCGTGTTCGACCCCGCCCTGCCGGCGGAGGTGGTCGACGACCAGGGACGCCCGGTCGCGGTCACCGAGCGCGGCGCGGTCACGGCGGCGCCTGCGCGGGTGCGGGTCGAGGCCGACGCCGGCCCTGGTCCCGGCTGGTACCCGGTCGGCGCCTGGGCGGGTCCCTGGCCGGTCGACGAGTCCTGGTGGACCGCAGGCGGCCCCGGCCCGCGGTCGCGCTTCCAGGTGGTCGGGGTCGACGGCCGCGCGTGGCTGCTGGTGTGCGGGGCCGACGGGTGGCGCGCCGAGGCCGGGTACGACTGATGGGCTGGAACAACCCCACGATGCGCTGGGCCGAGCTCGAGCAGCGGCTGTCGGGCCTACCCGGCGCCGACGACGCCCCGGTCTCGCGCCGCAAGCACGGCCGCCGTCCGGTGCGCGAGATCGAGCGCCCGGACGAGGTCACGCCGTACGCGGAGCTGCACTGCCACAGCCACTTCAGCTTCCTCGACGGCGCGAGCTCGCCCGCCGAGCTGGTCGAGGAGGCCGTGCGGCTCGGTCTGCACGCCCTCGCGCTCACCGACCACGACGGCTTCTACGGCGCGCCGCTGCTGGCCGAGGCGGCCACCCAGCACGGGCTCCCCACCGTCCACGGGGCCGAGCTGTCGCTCGGGCTCGGCGGTCCGCAGAACGGCGTGCCCGACCCGGAGGGCGACCACCTGCTGGTGCTCGCCCGCGGGGTCGAGGGATACCACCGGCTGGCCGCGGCGATGACCGACGCCCACCTGCGCGGCGACGAGAAGGGCCGTCCCGTCTACGACCTCGACGAGCTCGCCGAGCGCGGACGCGGGCACTGGGTCGTGCTCACCGGCTGCCGCAAGGGCCCGGTGCGCCGCGCCCTCGCCCGGGGCGGCCCGGTGGCGGCCGCGGCCGCCCTCGACGACCTGACCGCCCGCTTCGGCCTCGACCACGTGGTCGTCGAGCTCTCGCCCCACCCCGGCCCCACGACCGACGAGACGAACGACCTGCTGGCCGACCTCGCGCGGGTGCACGGGCTGCCGGTGGTGGCGGCGGGCAACGTCCACCTCGCCACGCCCTCGCGCGCGCGGCTGGCGTCCGCCATGGCGGCGGTGCGGGCCCGCCGCAGCCTCGCCGAGGCGGACGGCTGGCTCGACCTGTCGGCCGTCGCGCACCTGCGCAGCGGCGACGAGGTGGCCCGCGCTCTCGCCCGGTTCCCGGACGCCGTCTCCCGCAGCGTCGTGCTCGCCGACGAGCTCGCGTTCGACCTGCGCAAGGCCTCGCCGCGGCTGCCCAAGCACCGCATCCCGGACGGCCACACCGCCGCGTCCTGGCTGCGGGTGCTCACCGCGCAGGGGTTCGAGGAGCGCTACGCCGGCACGCCGCACGCCGACACCGCGCGCCAGCGCATCGAGCACGAGCTGCGCGTCATCGAGGAGAAGGACTTCGCGGGGTACTTCGTCATCGTCCACGACATCGTCGCGTACGCCCGCAGCCGCGACATCCTCTGCCAGGGAAGGGGTTCGGCGGCGAGCTCGGCCGTCTGCTACGCCCTCGGGATCACCGCGGTCGATGCCGTGCTCTACCGGCTCCCGTTCGAGCGGTTCATCAGCGCCCACCGCGACGAGGAGCCCGACATCGACGTCGACTTCGACTCCGACCGGCGCGAGGAGGTGATCCAGTGGGTCTACGACACCTACGGGCGCCACAACGCCGCGCAGGTGGCCAACGTCATCGGCTACCGGCCGCGGATGGCCGTGCGCGACGCCGCGAAGGCGCTCGGGCACTCGCAGGGCCAGCAGGACGCCTGGTCGAAGCAGGTCGACGGCTGGCAACCGGTCGTCACGGGCGACATGGGTGAGCCGACCGCCCACGACATCCCCTCGGCCGTGGTCGATCTCGCCGGTCAGTTCCTCGGTGCCCCGCGGCACCTGGGCATCCACTCCGGCGGCATGGTGCTCACCGAGCGGCCGATCGGCGAGGTCTGCCCGATCGAGCGCGCGCGGATGGACCGGCGCACGGTGCTGCAGTGGGACAAGGACGCCTGCGAGACGATGGGGCTGGTCAAGTTCGACCTGCTCGGGCTCGGCATGCTGGGTGCGCTCGACCACATGATGCGGCTGGTCGAGCAGCACCTCGGCGAGCGGTGGACCCTGGCGACGCTGCCGAAGGAGGAGCCGGCGGTCTACGACATGCTCTGCCGAGCCGACTCCATCGGGGTGTTCCAGGTCGAGAGCCGGGCGCAGATCGGCACGCTGCCGCGGCTGCGTCCGCGCGAGTTCTACGACCTGGCGATCGAGATCGCCCTGATCCGACCGGGTCCGATCCAGGGCGGCGCCGTCCACCCCTACGTGCGCCGCGCCACCGGGCAGGAGCCCGTCACCTACGACCACCCCGACCTGGTCCCGGTGCTCGAGCGCACCCGCGGGGTGCCGCTGTTCCAGGAGCAGCTGATGGCGATGGCGGTCGCGCTCGGCGACTGCACCCGCGACGACGCCGACCTGCTGCGCCGGGCGATGGGGTCCAAGCGCGGGGTCGAGCGGATCGAGAGCATCAAGGAGAAGCTCTACGCGGGCATGGCCCGGCGAGGTCTCGTCGGTGAGGCGGCCGACGCCATCTACGTGAAGATCCTGTCGTTCGCCAACTTCGGTTTCGCCGAGTCGCACGCCCTGAGCTTCGCGCTGCTGGTGTACGCGAGCTCGTGGTTCAAGCTGCACCACCCCGCGGCGTTCCTGGCCGGGCTGCTGCGCAACCAGCCGATGGGGTTCTACTCGCCGCAGTCGCTGGTGGGCGACGCGCGCCGGCACGGGGTCGAGGTGCGCCGACCCGACCTGGTCCTGTCGGGTGCCCAGGCGGGTCTCGAGCCGCTCGACGGGTCACCGGGTGCCCGCGTCGCCACCACGGGCCTGGACGCCTGCCGCGCCCCGTACCACGGCCGGGCCGAGTTCGACGCCGCCCGGCCCGACCCCACGACGACCCACCGGCGCGACGGTGCGCTCGCCGTGCGGCTGGGGCTCGACAGCGTCCGCGGCATCGGGCTCGAGGTGGCCGAGCGGGTCGTGGCGGCACGGGCCGAGCGGCCGTTCACCGACGTGCCCGACCTGTCGCGCCGGGCCGGCCTCACCACCGCGCAGATGGAGGCGCTCGCCACGGCGGGGGCGTTCACCTCGTTCGGGCTCGAGCGGCGCGAGGCGATCTGGACGGCCGGCGCGTCCGAGCGGGGCGAGCACCTGCCGGGCACCACGCCGGTCTCGGCCCCGCCGCCGCTGCCGCGGATGAGCGAGGTCGAGCAGACGCTCGCCGACCTGTGGGCCACGTCGGTCTCGCCCGAGCGGCACCCGGTCGAGCACCTGCGTGAGCGGTTGCAGGGGTACGGGATCCGCTCGATCGCCGACCTGCAGACCACCGAACCCGGCCGGCGCGTGCACGTCGCGGGCCTGATCACCCACCGCCAGCGTCCCGGCACCGCGATGGGCACCACCTTCCTCAACCTCGAGGACGAGACCGGCATGCTCAACGTCGTCTGCTCGATCGGCGTGATGAAGGCGCACCGGCGGGCCGCGCGGCACAAGGTGGCCGTCGTGGTCCGCGGCATCCTGGAGCGCAGCGAGGGCGCCACGAACCTGCTGGCGGACGGGGTCAGCAGCCTCGACGACGTGCTGCCCGGCGCCGGGTCGGTGCTGCAGTCGCGGCAGACCTCCCGCGACTTCCGCTGACGCGCGCGCTCAGTAGCGTCGCCACCACAGGTCGACGGCGTAGTCGACGCCCTGACCCGGGTGCTCCGCCAGGATCGCCGCGGCCAGGTCGGGCGCGAACTCGATGCGCACCACGCGCTCGAAGGTCGCTCGGTCGGGGAACTGCCACCGGATGTCGAGCGGGACCCGCTCGAACCCCTGTCGTCGCCAGAACCGCCGCACCGACTCGCTGTCGTAGCGGGGCAGCGCCTGACGGAACCACCCGCCGAAGGTCGAGCGGGTCGCGTCGTTGTCGACGACGAAGGCCGCGCCGCCGGGCCGCACCACCCGCTCCAGCTCGGCCAGCCCGGGCTCGCATCCCGGCCCGAAGAAGTACGCCCAGCGCGCGTGCACGACGTCGACCGACGCCGGTGGCAGCGGGAGGGCGGCCGCCGAACCGGGGAGCACCTCGATCCGGGCCGCCAGGTCGGCGGGCAGCAGCGCCACCCGGGTCAGGGCCCGCTCGACCAGGGGCGGGTGCGGCTCGACCCCGGTGACGCGCGCCGCGTCCGCCGCGAAGCGGGGGAGGTGGAACCCGGTGCCGCAGCCCACGTCGAGCAGGTGCCCGCCGGTCCAGTCGCGCACGTCGCGCATCGCCCGCTCGATCTCGCCGTCGGGGTCGACCCCCTCGTTCTCCTGCTCGTAGACCTCCGGCGACCGCCAGATGTTCGGGCTGGGGATGACGTCGGGCAGCCCACCGGCCGACCGGGTCACGCCGACGGAGCGCCCTTGCGTCGCGACCCGCGTCCGGCGGCCGCGCGCGCGGCCGCGGTCGCCGGGTGGACCATCAGCGGGAGCCGCTTGTGCACGCCGAGCGCCTGGTCGCACAGGCGTGAGATCTCCTCGTACGCAGCGGGTCCGACCAGCTCGAGCAGCTCGGCGCGGTTCGACAGGTAGACCGGGTTGACGCCCACGTGCGCGACCGGGTTGCCGGTGCAGTACCAGTCGAGGTCGTGACCGCCCTCGCCCCAGCCGCGGCGGTCGTACTCGCCGATGCTCACCTCGAGGTACGACGTGCCGTCGGGACGCTCCACCGTGCGGTAGGTGCGCCGCAGCGGCAGCTGCCAGCACACGTCCGGCTTCGTCTGCACGAACGGGACGCCCTCGTCGTCGGCCAGGTGGTGCAGCGCGCACCCCGAGCGGTCGCGGCCGGACGCGTCGGTGAAGCCGCGGTCGTTGAGGAAGATGCAGGCGCCGTCGACCACGCGCGTCTTGCGCGCGCCGTCGGGGTCGAGCTCGACCCAGCCGCCGTCGCGCTTGCGGGCGCGGGGGGCGCGCTGCCAGGTGTCGGCGGTCAGCAGCTTGACGTGGCCGCGCACCCGCTTCTCGTCGTCGGCGTCGCTGAAGTGGGCGCCCAGGGTGCAGCAGCCGTCGAGCGGACGGTCCTCGTAGATGCCCGGGCAGCCACCGCCGAAGATGCAGGTCCACGACGAGGTCAGCCAGGTGAGGTCGCAGCGGAAGACCTGGCTGGGCACCTCGCCCTCGGGGGTCTCGGGGTCGGCGAACTCGACCCAGACGCGGGTGGCGTCGAGGGAGGTCTCGCGTGCGGCGGTCACGGTCGCCAGCCTAGGTGGTGGCGTCGCGGCGCGGTGTCCGCCCGCTACGGTTCGTGCCATGCGCCTGGGCGTGCTCGACGTCGGCTCGAACACCGTGCACCTGCTCGTCGTCGACGCGCACCAGGGGGCGCGGCCGTGGCCCGCCGCCTCGCACAAGGTCGAGCTGCGGCTGGCCGAGCACCTCACCGCCGACGGCCTGATCGACACCGGTGGCGCCGACCGGCTGGTCGCGTTCGTCGGCGAGGCGCTGCAGGTGGCCGAGGACAGCGGCTGCGAGGACATCCTGCCGTTCGCCACGTCGGCGGTCCGCGAGGCGCCGAACGGCGAGGAGGTGCTGGCCCGCGTCCGGGAGGCGGCCGGCGTCGACCTGCAGGTGCTCAGCGGCGACGCCGAGGCGCGCCTGACCTTCCTCGCCGTCCGCCGGTGGTTCGGCTGGTCGGCCGGCCGCCTGCTGGTCGTCGACATCGGCGGCGGGTCGCTCGAGCTCGCCGTGGGTGCCGACGAGGACCCGGACGCCGCGCTGAGCCTGCCGCTCGGCGCCGGCCGGCTCACCCGCGACCACCTGCGCCACGACCCGCCGAAGGGCGGCGAGGTGAAGGTGCTGCGCAAGCTGGTGAGGGTCGAGGTGGCCAAGGCCGTGCGGCAGCTGACCCGCGGCGGGTCGCCCGACCTCGCGGTGGGGTCGAGCAAGACGATGCGCTCGCTGGCGCGGGTGTGCGGGGCGGCGCCCAGCGCCGAGGGCCCGTACGTCTCGCGCCGGCTGCGGCGCGACGACCTCGCCGAGCGGCTCCCCGACATCGCCGCGATGGACGCGTCCGAGCGGGCCGGGCTGCCGGGGGTCTCGGCCGGACGCGCCCGCCAGCTGCTGGCGGGCGGCCTGGTGGCGCTGGCGGTGATGGACCTGCTCGACGTCGAGGAGCTGCAGATCAGCCCGTGGGCGCTGCGCGAGGGCATCATCCTGCGCCGGCTCGACTGGATCTCCGCGGGCTGAGGGCGGGACCGCCGCGGTCGCGGCGCGCGGGGGTGCGCCTACTGTGGTGGACGTGCGAGACCTGCCCAGGCCGGACGGCGTCGACGTGGCCCTGTCCACGTCGTCCACCTACCCGGTCGGCATCCCGGTCGCGTTCGAGACCGCGGCCCGGCTCGGGTACGACGGCATCGAGGTCATGGTCTGGACCGACCCCCTCAGCCAGGACGCCGAGGCGCTCGCCCGTCTCAGCCAGCACTACGGCGTGCCGGTGGTCGCGGTGCACGCGCCGACGCTGCTCGTCACGCAGCGGGTCTGGGGCAAGGAGGCGTGGGCGAAGATCACCGGCGCGGTCGACCTCGCCCAGCGGCTCGGCGCCGACACCGTCGTGGCGCACCCTCCTTTCCGCTGGCAGCGCGACTACGCCGAGGGCTTCGTCGCCGGCGTGCGCCGCATCAGCGAGGAGTCGGGCGTCGTGGTGTCGGTCGAGAACATGTACCCCTGGCGGGTGCGGCAGCGCGAGATCCCGGCGTACCTGCCCGACTGGGACCCCACCGACGAGGACTACGACCACGTGACGGTCGACCTCTCGCACGCGGCGACGGCCGGTTCCGACCCGCTCGCGATGGTGGAGGCGCTCGGTCCGCGGCTGCGCCACCTGCACCTCGCCGACGGCTCCGGCTCGGCCAAGGACGAGCACCTCGTCCCCGGCCGCGGGTCGATGCCCTGCGCCGAGGTGCTGCACCACCTCGGCAGCTCCGGCTGGCGCGGGGTGGTGGTGCTCGAGGTGAACACCCGCCGCTGCCGCACCCCGGCCGACCGCGACCGCGACCTGTCGGAGTCGCTGTCGTTCGCCCGCACCCACCTGGCGGCGGGCGCCGTGGCGGCCGGCCGGCCGTGACGCCGCCGGCCCGACGCGGTCCGCGGCCGGACGTCGACACCCGCGCGGGGATCCTCGCGGCGGCCCGGGAGGAGTTCTCCGCCAACGGTTTCGACGGGGCGTCCGTGCGCGCCGTCGCCCGTGCGGCCGAGGTCGACCCCGCCCTGGTGCGGCACTACTTCGGGTCCAAGGAGTCGCTGTTCGCCGCCTCGCTCGAGCTGCCGGTCGACCCGACGTCCGTGCTCGCCCGCGTGCTGCAGGGCGACCCGGACGAGGCCGGCGAGCGGCTGGTCCACGCGTTCTGCGAGCTGTGGGACCCGCCGGCGCACCGGGAGCGGCTGGTGGCGGTGCTGCGCACGCTGGTCGGTGGCGGCCAGGTCGCTGCGCCGGTGCCCGCGTTCATCGCCGGCCACGTCGTCCGTCCGCTCGCCGCGGCCGCGGGATCGAGCGACCCGGCGCGCGCCGCGGCCCTGGTGCTCAGCCAGGTCGCCGGCATGGCGCTGCTGCGCTACGTCGTCGAGCTCGAGCCGGTCGCGTCGGCCGAGGTCGACGTCCTGGCCGGCTGGTACGGGCCCACCCTGCAGCGGTACCTGACCACCTGAGGGGGCTTGTCCGGCGCGGCCGGCAGGCGTAGTTTCCCCACATGGGGAATAACGGTCCGGCGATCGAGGTGCGTGGCCTGCGGGTGGTGCGCGGCGGCACGGTGGTGCTCCCCGGGCTCGACCTGGTCGTTCCCGCCGGGCAGGTCGTCGGCCTGCTGGGCCCGAGCGGCTCGGGCAAGACCACGCTGCTGCGGGCCGTGGTCGGGGTGCAGCGTCTGGCAGGCGGCACGGTGCACGTCCTCGGGCGCCCCGCCGGGCACCCGTCGCTGCGTCGGGACGTCGGCTACGTCACCCAGGACCCGAGCGTCTACGCCGACCTCACCGTGCTGCAGAACCTGCGCCACTTCGCCGCCCTCGTCGGGGCCGAGCGGACTGCGGCCGACCGGGTGCTGGCCGAGGTCGACCTGCAGGCCAAGCGCGACGCGGTGGTGCACCGGCTGTCCGGCGGGCAGCGGGCCCGGGTCTCGCTGGCGGCGGCGATGGTGGGGTCGCCGCGGCTGCTGGTGCTCGACGAGCCCACCGTCGGGCTCGACCCCCTGCTGCGCCGCGACCTGTGGGACCTGTTCCGCCGGCTCGCCGACGGCGGCACCTCCCTGCTGGTGTCGAGCCACGTCATGGACGAGGCCACCCGGTGCGACCGACTGGTGCTGCTGCGCCAGGGCGAGGTGCTCGCCGACGACACCCCGGCCGACCTGCTCGCGCGCACGGGGGCGCACGACGCGGAGGACGCGTTCCTGCGCCTGGTCGACCGGGCCGGTGCGGCGTGAGCCCGCGCCTGGCGCTGGTCGTGGCGTCACGGGTGCTCGCGCAGCTGCGGCACGACCACCGCACGGTCGCGCTCGTGCTGGTCCTGCCGTGCGTCCTGATCGGCCTGCTCGCCTGGGTCTTCGACGGCACACCGGTCTTCGACCGGATCGGCGCCCAGCTGCTCGGCGTCTTCCCGTTCGTGGTCATGTTCCTGGTGACGAGCGTGTCGACGCTGCGCGAGCGGCAGTCGGGCACGCTCGAGCGGCTGATGACGCTGCCGGTGCACCGGGCCGACCTGGTCGCGGGCTACGCGCTCGCGATCGGCCTGGCCGCGGTGCTGCAGGCGGTCGTGGCGTCGCTGTTCGCGCGGTACGTCTGCGGTCTCGACGTCAGCGGGCCGCTGTGGTGGCTCGTGGTCATCGCCGTGAGCGTCGCGCTGCTCGGCACGGCGCTCGGTCTCGGGGCGAGCTCGTTGGCGCGCAGCGAGTTCCAGGCCGTGCAGCTGATGCCGGCGATCGTACTGCCGCAGTTCCTGCTCTGCGGTCTGCTGCTGCCGCGCGATGACCTGCCGACGCCGCTGCGGCTGCTGTCCGACGTCCTCCCGCTGTCGTACGCGGTCGACGCGCTCACCGAGGTGGCGCGCCAAGCCGACCCCTGGCCGGGCATCGGGGGCGAGCTGGCCGTGGTCGCCGGCTTCATCGTGGCCGCGCTCGCGCTCGGCGCCGCGACGCTGCCCCGCCGCACCCCCTGACCAGGGAGGTGCGACGGGGCGAGGGCGTCTGCCGCCCTGGTCCCGGGGGAGCGTGGTCCCGGGGTCCCGTGGCCGTCCGACGGCCTCAGCCGGTGACGGCCTGGATCTCGTTGGGCACGACCGGCAGGTCGAGCGAGGAGGTCACGGCCAGTGTCGTCAGGTCGACGACGTGCACCTCGCTCGTCGCCGGCTCGGTGACGTAGGCGACGTCGCCGACGACCCGCAGCGCCGGACGCGGCTGCTGCCACTCCTCCGGCTCCTCCCAGGGCGCCACGACCGGCACCCGGGCGGTGACCGCACCCGTCGTCGCGTCGACCACGTGCAGCGACCCGTCGGTGCCGAGCACGAGCGCGTCACCGGCGGGCGTGCGGCCGAGCGAGCGGAAGGTGTAGCTCGTCCCGAGGTCGACCAGGCGCACCGAGGCGTCGCGGCTGTCGACCAGGGCGACGCGGGTGGGGCGCTCGAGCTCGGCGTCCGGGTCGGTCTTGTAGTCGGCGAGCAGCACCGGCGAGGTGTCGTGGCCGGCGAGGTTGCCCATCCGCCCGTAGGCGTCGGGGCTCTGCGCCTTGGCGAAGCCGTCGCCGACGACGAGCAGCACGCCGTCCTCGCAGCCGACGGCCGGTACGTCGCCGGCGTACGCCTCGCCGTGCACGCCGGGGCACTGGTCGCTCTCGGCCAGCACGTCGCCGCCCGGACGGATCACCCGCAGGCCGGTACGCGACTCCTCGTCGCCGACGGTGTGGATCAGCCGCCCGTGGCCCTCCTGCACCGCGACGCCGTGGTGGGCCTCGTCGGTCGTCCAGGTGTCGAGCTCGGGCTGCTCCTCGGCGAGGTCGGCGAGGTCGTCGGGGTCGAACGCCGTGATGGTGCCGGTGGCGTCGTCGAACAGGGTCGTGCGGCCGTGGTGCACGACCACGTGGCCCGGCTCGTCGGCCGGAACGGTGAAGTCGACCATCCCCGGGTCGGTCACGAAGGAGTGGCCGTGGTCGCCGTGCGCCTCCGTCCACGCCCCGACGTCGAGGGCGGTGAACGCCCCGGACGACGAGAGCAGGACGTGCCGGCCGTCCCCGGCGGGGTTGAGCCGGGTGAAGCCCTCCAACGGCTCGTCGAGGAGCACCTCGCCGTCGGCTGCGTCGACCACGAGCACGCCGCCGTCGTAGGTGACGGCCAGACGCGCTGCGGGGGAGTCGGTCTCGGTGGGTGCGGGTGCCGCAGCCGCCGACGTGGCGGCGTCCGACGACCCGTCGGCGCCGGCGCCCCCGGCCTCGGCGCAGGAGGCGGCGAGCAGGGCGACGGCGACGGCGGCGACGGGCAGCGCGGCGCGGGACGGTGTTCTGATTCGCATGAGAACGATTCTCATAACAAGTGAGAACGGTTGTCAACTGTGCTGGCGTGTGCGGGTGGTCGGGGGCCGCGTAGTGTTCGGCCCATGCTCAGCACCCTGCTGCGGGCGCCGATCCTCCAGGCCGCCAGGAGCCACCGGCTCCGCGACCTGGTCGAGACCGCGCCCGTCTCGCGCGACGTCGTCGCCCGGTTCGTCCCCGGCGCCCACACCGAGGACGCCGTGCGCGCCACGACCGGCCTGCTCGACGACGGCCTCACCGTCACCATCGACCACCTCGGCGAGGACACCACCGACCCCGCCATGGCGCAGGGCGTCCGCGACGCCTACCTGGTGCTGCTCGAGCGGCTCTCCGGCGCCGGGCTCACCCAGGGCGGACGCGCCGAGGTGTCGATCAAGCTCTCCGCGCTGGGCCAGGCCCTGGGCGCCGACGGCGACCGCATCTGCACCGAGCACGCCCACGCGATCTGCGAGGCGGCCGCGGCGGCGGGCACCACCGTCACCGTCGACATGGAGGACCACACGACCACCGACGCCACGCTCGGCACCGTCCGGGCGCTGCGCGAGGACTTCCCGTGGGTCGGCGCGGTCCTGCAGTCGTACCTGCGGCGCACCGAGGGCGACTGCCGCGACCTGGCGGGCGAGGGCTCGCGGGTGCGGCTGTGCAAGGGCGCGTACTCCGAGCCCGAGTCGGTCGCCTACGCCGACAAGGCCGACGTCGACAAGAGCTACGTCCGGTGCACCAAGGTGCTGATGCAGGGCCAGGGCTACCCGATGCTGGCCACCCACGACCCGCGGCTGGTCGACATCGGCGGCGCGCTCGCCGTCCAGGCGGGCCGCGAGGCCGGCACCTACGAGTTCCAGATGCTCTACGGCATCCGGCCGGAGGAGCAGAAGCGGCTCGCCGAGCTCGGCGAGACCGTGCGGGTCTACCTGCCCTACGGCGAGGAGTGGTACGGCTACCTGATGCGGCGGATGGCCGAGAAGCCGGCCAACGTCGCGTTCTTCCTGCGCGCCCTGGCGACGCGGGGATGAGCGCCGGGCGCGAGCGGGTCGCCGTCCTCGGGGCCGGCGTGATGGGCGAGACGCTGCTGTCCGGCCTGCTGCGCGCCGGGTGGGCGGCCGACGACCTCGTCGTCACCGAGCGCCGTCCGGACCGCGCGGCCGAGCTGGCCGAGCGGTACGCGGTGCAGGTCACGGGCAACGCCGAGGCCGCGGCGTCGGCCGACACCGTCGTCGTCGTCGTGAAGCCGCAGGACATGGACGCGCTGCTCGCGGAGATCTCGGAGACGCTGCGCGGCGACACGCTCGTGGTGTGCATCGCGGCGGGCATCAGCACCGAGTACGTCGAGAAGCGGCTGCCCGACGGCGTCGCCGTCGTCCGCGTCATGCCGAACACCCCGGCGCTGGTCGACGAGGGGATGGCCGCCCTCTCGGCCGGCTCGCACTGCGACGCCGACCACCTCGAGCGGGCGCGGGCGCTGCTCGCCGCGACCGGCAAGGTGGTCACCGTCCCCGAGCACTACCAGGACGCCGTCACGGCGATCTCCGGCTCCGGGCCGGCGTACATCTTCTACGTCGTCGAGGCGATGATCGAGGCGGGCGTGCTGCTCGGCCTGCCGCGCGCGACCGCGACCGAGCTGGTCGTGCAGACCCTCTACGGCGCGGCCACGATGCTCAAGGAGACCGGCGAGCACCCGACCGTCCTGCGCGAGCAGGTGTCGTCGCCGGCCGGCACCACGATGGCGGCGCTGCGCCAGCTCGACGACCACAAGGTGCGGGCCGCCTTCCTCACCGCGATGGAGGCCGCGCGGGACCGGTCGCGCGAGCTGTCGTCCGGCAGCGCATGAACGTCGGCACGCTCACCGCGCTGCTGCGCTACCCGGTGAAGTCGCTGCTGGGCGAGTCGTTGTCGTCGTGCGAGGTCGAGCGGCGCGGGCTCGTCGGCGACCGCTCGTGGGCGGTGCGCGACGAGCGCGGGAAGCTCGGCAGCGGCAAGAGCAGCAGGCGGTTCACGAAGATGGAGGGCCTGCTCGGCGTCCGCTCCGACCTCCCGGACGGCCGCGACGTGCCGGTCGTGACGACCGGGGGCGGGCTCGCCCTGGACGCCGACGACCCGCAGCTCGCCGAGGAGCTCGGCCGGCTCGTCGGTCGTCCGGTCGACCTCGGTCGCGAGCAGGACGTGCCGCACCACGACGACGGTCCGGTGCACCTGCTGACGACCGCGTCGCTGCGCTGGCTCGCCGACGCGCTCGGGCACGAGGCGCCCGTCGCGCGGTTCCGGCCCAACCTCGTCGTCGACACCCCCGGTCTCGAGGGCACGCCCGAGCAGGACTGGGTGGGCCGCGAGGTGCGGGTCGGCGAGGTGGTGCTGCGGGTCGTGCAGCCCATGCCGCGCTGCGTCATGACGACGATGGCCCAGGCCGACCTCGGGGCCGACCCGCTCGTGCTGCGCACCCTGACCGAGCGGGCCGGTGCCGACTTCGGCGTGCTGCTCGAGGTGGTCGCGCCCGGCCGGGTCTCGGTCGGCGACGAGGTGCGGCTGGGGTGAGCCTGCAGGTCGAGCGTCTCGGTCCGGACGAGGCGACGCGCTTCCGGCGACTGAGACTGACTGCGCTGCAGGCCGATCCGGATGCCTTCTACCGCACCCACGCCGAGGAGGTCGACCACCCGACGACGTACTGGGAGGGCTGGTTGTCGCACGACGACGCGCCGGTGGTGGTCGCGGTGCTCGACGGCCACGACGTCGGGCTGGCGGGCCTGGTGCCCGACCGGCACGCCGAGGGCGAGCTGGCGGTCGTCGCGTTCTGGGTCGCCCCCGTCGCGCGCGGGCGCGGCGTCGGGCGCGCGCTGCTCGACGACCTGGAGGCGCGGGCTCGCGCGGCGGGTGCCGCGGCGATGACGCTCGAGGTGGCCGACGCCAATGACGCGGCCGTCAGGCTCTACGCCGCAGCGGGTTTCGAGCCGACCGGTCACAGCGGGGCGTTCGGCCACCCGCGCGAGCACGTCACCGAGCACGAGCGCCGCAAGGTCCTGGCCTAGGCGCGCATCGTCAGACCCGCGCGGGTCAGCGCCTCGCGCAGCCGGTCGACCGCGATCGGTCCGACGCCGTGCAGCGCCCGCAGCCACGCCTCGCTGACGCCGTCGAGCTCCTCCAGCGTCCCGAACCCCTGCGCCCGCAGCGCGCGCGTGGCGGGCGCGCCGATGCGCGGCCACGACGTCCCGACGGGTGCCGGTGCGCGGTCGCGGCGGACGCCGTCGGCGTCGAGCACCGCGATACCCCGCGGCGAGATGCGGTAGCCGATGTCGAGCGACTCGGTGAGACCGAGCTCCTTCAGCTTGCGCACGTCCTTCTTGAAGTCCGGTGTGTCGCGGCCGAGCTCGGCGGCGAGGTCGGGAGCCCGCACGGTCGGGCGGCGGTCGATGATCTCCAAGGTCTGCTGCGTCCACGGCCCGATCGGCGACGCCTTGTCGAGACGTGCGAGCCGCGAACGGATCTCGGCGACCTCCTCGGGCGTCGGCGTGGCGTTGCGCAGCGCGATCCGGGGGTCCTCGCCGGCGTGCCGCAGCCCGACCCGCCACACCGGCTTGTCGTCCTTGGCCTCGAGCAGCCGGCGCAGCTCCGGCAGGGACGAGCCCGCGCGCCGCGCCTCGGCGGCGGAGATCCGTGACGCCGCGACCCGGTCGACCGACGTCACCTCGAGCAGGCCGACGCCGGTGCGCATCCGCGTGCCGACCACGACCCGCGGCCGGTCCCAGCGCCGGAACGCCAGGTCGACCTCGCCCGCCTCGATCGCCCGCAGCACGTCCGGTCGGATCATCACGGCGACAGGGTAGGGCCGTCAGGCCAGGCCGCGGCTGCGTGCGAGCACCGCGGCCTGCATGCGCGTCCGGGTGCCGGTCTTGGCGAGCACCCGCGAGACGTGCGTCTTGGCCGTGGTCTCGCTGATGCCGAGCCGGTCCGCGAGCTCGGCGTTCGACCACCCGCGGCCGAGGCCGGCGAGCACCTCGCGCTCGCGCCCGGTCAGGTCGTCCTGGTCCGGCGCGGGTGCGTCGTCCGGGCCGGCGGCGGCCACGAGGTCGCGCAGGACGCGACGGGTCACCTCGGGCGCGAGCACGCCGTCGCCCCGCGCGACCGCGTGCACGGCGTCCACCAGCGCGTCCGGCTCCACGCTCTTCAGCAGAAAGCCCGCGGCGCCGGCCCGCAGCGCACCGCGGACGAGGTCGTCGAGGTCGTAGCTGGTGAGCACGAGCACCTCGGCCAGCCCCTCCTCGACCACCGCGCGGGTGGCGGCGACGCCGTCGGTGCCGGGCATCCGCAGGTCCATCAGCACGACGTCGGGCCGCAGCGCCCGGGCCTGGCGCACGGCGACGGCGCCGTCGGAGGCCTCGCCGACCACGCGGATCCCCGCGCCCTCGAGGATCAGCCGCAACCCGGTGCGGATCGCCGCGTGGTCGTCGGCGAGCACGACGCTGACCGGCGCGCTCACCTGGCCGCTCCTGCGTGCGGCAGCACCGCGCGCACCCGCCACCCGCCGTCCGGGCGCGGACCGGCGTCGAGGGCGACGCCGTCCGCGCGGGCGAGCTCGGCCATCGTGGCCAGGCCGTGGCCGCCGGTCGGCCAGGCGAGGTCGGGCGACCCGGCGCCGTCCCGCGCCCTGCTGTCGACCTCGAGCACGAGCGGGTCGCCGCGGTCGAGCCGGACGGCGACCCGTCCGCCGGGCGCGTGCTTGGCGGCGTTGGTGAGCGCCTCGCCGAGGATGCGGTGGGCGGCCTGCGCGACCGCGAGCGGCAGGTCGGCGGCGTCCCCGAGCTCGACCTCGACCCGCAGACCCGTGGCGCGGGCGGCGTCGACCAGGGCGGGGAGCTCGTCGGCACCGGGTGCGCGGGTGACGGCGTCCGCGCCGTCCGAGCGCAGGACGTCGATCGACAGGCGCACCTCGGCCAGCTCGGCCAGCGTCGAGGCGCGGGTCTGCCGCAGCGCGCCGCGCTCGTCCCCGCCCGGCGCGAGCCCGGCTGCGGCGTGCAGCGCGGCCGCCGACACGTGCGAGGTGACGGCGTCGTGCAGGTCGCGGGCGACGGTCGCGCGCTCCTCCCGCAGCGCCGTCTCGTGGTCGAGCCGCGCGATCCGGCGGGCGTCGTCGGCCCGGCGCCTCTCGAGGTCGGCCAGCTCGGTCGAGCGGCGCAGGTCACGCGCCCACCAGATCGGGACGCCGACGAGCAGCCCGCCCTGCAGGACGGTGAGGACCACCGGCCGCAGCTCCAGCGTCAGCACCGCCACCAGCGCGGACGCGGCCACGACGAGCCCCCCGACGACCCAGCGCAGCGCGAGCCTCGCCCGCGGCGGCGCGAACGTCTCGACCCCGAACAGCAGGTCGGCGAGCACGAGGTAGCCGCCGACCCCGGGGCCGAGCAGCAGCGCCTCGGTGCCGACGACGGCCGCACCCAGCGCGAGCGCCGTCACCGGGTGGCGGCGCTTCAGCAGCAGCACCACCAGGCACCCGAGCGCGAGCGGCAGCAGGTGCCACCAGCGCGACGCGCCGACGACGCCGGGCCAGCCGCCGACCAGCTGGGCGAGGTCGGTCGCGACGAGCACCAGCCCGAGCGCCGCGATCGACAGCGCCGTCCCGGCGTCGGCCGCGCGCTCGCTGCGGCGCACGGCGGGCAGCAGCACGCCGAGCCAGCCGCCGACGGCCGGGGCGGAGGTGCTCACCACCCGATCACAGCACAGGGGTGCGCGTGCGGGGTCCTCCGGAGGATGTACGCGGGACCGGCCGGGTCGGTCGTCCTGCCGACGCGCGGCGAGGGACGCGGCCGCGAGCGTGGGCGCATGGACCCGCTCGCCCTCGGCTCGCTCGCGCTGCTCGCCCTCGTCGACTCCACCAGCATCGGGACGCTGCTCGTGCCGATCTGGCTGCTGCTCGCGCCGGGCGGCGTCACGGTGCGGCGGATGGGCCTGTACCTCGGCACGGTCGCCGGCTTCTACCTCGTGGTCGGGACGGCGGTCGCCCTCGGGCTGGACGTGGTGGCGGCGCCGCTCGGCGAGGCGCTGCGGACGCCCACCGGGCTGCTCGTCCAGGCCGGGCTCGGGGTGGCCCTGCTCGCGCTGAGCTTCGTCGTCGACCCCGGCGAGAAGGGCCGGGCGCGGCGTGCGGCGGCCGGCCGCGACCCGGCGCAGCGGGTGCTGCGCTGGCGCGACCGGGCCGTCGGCGGCACGACGGGCGCCCGGCCCCTGGTGCTGCTCGCGCTCGCGGCCGCCGCGCTCGAGGTGGCGACGATGCTGCCGTACCTGGCGGCGATCTCGATGGTCTCGACGAGCGACCTGGCGCCGCCCGCCCGGCTGGTGGTGCTCGCCGCGTACTGCGTCGTGATGGTGCTGCCGGCGCTGCTGCTGACCGGTTTGCGCGTGGCGGCCGCCCGCCGGGTCGAGCCGCTGCTCGAGCGGGTCGGCGCCTGGATGACGCGCACCGCGAGCAGCACCACCGGGTGGGTGCTCGGCATCGCCGGGTTCCTCGTGGCCCGCGACGCCGTCGCCCGGCTCGGCGGTCTCCAGGAGCTGGTCGACCGGCTCGGCTTCTGAGTGGATCGGCGATCGGCGGTCACAGGACGAGGCGTCCTGGCGTGTCACGCGTGTCCCTCTCCCACTTCGGTGTCACTTCCGGCACTGAACTGGGGAGACGGGCAAGGGGTCAGGGGCGGGCGGCGAAGCGCTCCAGGAGCTGGGTGTTGCCGGCCACGATGAGCATGTCGTGGCGGGTGACCATGGTGTCGGGGACGGCGTAGGTGAAGTCCTCGCCGGGGCTCTTCACACCGACGACCGTGACGCCGTACTTCTTGCGCACCTGCGACTGGCCCAGGGTGAAGCCCTGCGTCTCCAGCGGCGGGCGCATCTTCACGATCGCGAAGCCGTCGTCGAACTCGATGTAGTCGAGCAGCTTGCCCGACACCAGGTGCGCGACCTTCTCGCCGGCGTCGGCCTCGGGGTACACCACGCGGTGCGCGCCGATGCGCTCGAGGATGCGGCCGTGCGAGGGCGTGATCGCCTTGGCCCAGACCTGCTTGTTGCCCATGTCGACGAGGTTCGCGGTGGCCAGCACGCTCGACTCGATCGAGGTGCCGATGCCGACCACCGCGATCTTGAACTCCTGCACGCCGAGCTGCTTGAGGGCGTCGAGGTTCGTGCCGTCGGCCTCGACGACGTGGGTGAGCTTGCCCGCCCACTCCTGGACGATCCGCGGGTCGCGCTCGATCGCCAGCACGTCGTGCCCGAGCCGGTTCAGGGCGTCGGCGATGGCGGCGCCGAAGCGGCCGAGGCCGATGACGACGATGGCGTCCTCGTGCAGGTTCTTGTCACCCAACGATGGGCCTCTCTTCCGCGAGCCGGAACATCTTCGGGCTCTCGCGCAGGGCCAGCGCGGCAGCCAGGGACATGGTGCCCGTGCGCCCGAGGAACATCAGCGCGGTGAGCAGGTACTTGCCCGAGTCGGGCAGGTCGGCGGTCAGGCCGGTCGACAGGCCGCAGGTGGCGAACGCCGAGATCACCTCGAACAGCACGGTGTCGAGCTCGCGACCGGTGATCGCCTGCAGCGCCATCGTCGACACGGCCACCAGGGTCGAGCCGACGAGCAGCACGGTGACCGACAGCCGCATCGTCGCCGCGGGGATGCGGCGCCCGAACGCCTCGACGTCGGAGTCGCCGCGGGCCTCGGCGACCACCGCGAGGAAGAGCACCGCCAGCGTGGTCACCTTGATGCCGCCGGCGGTGGACGCGCTGCCGCCGCCGACGAACATGAGCATGTCGGTGGCGAGCAGCGTCTCGCCGTGCAGCGCGCCGACGTCGACCGTCGAGAAGCCGCCCGAGCGCGGCATCACCGCCATGAACAGCGTGGCGAGGATCTTCTCGTCGAGGTCGAGCGGGCCGAAGGTGCCGGAGTTGGTCCACTCGAAGGCGCCGAAGACGAGGATCGAGGCGAGGAGCACGAGCAGCGTCGTGGTGACCGTGAGCTGCGCGTGCAGCCCCCACTGCCGCGGACGGCGCCACGAGCGCCCCACCGCGACCAGCACCGGGAAGCCGACGCTGCCGACGAGGACGCCGACGGCGAGGGGGACGCAGAGCCACCAGTCGCCCACGGCGTCGCCGGGCAGACCGCCCGGGTGCGAGACGAACCCGGCGTTGTTGAACGCGCTGATCGCGTAGAACAGCGCGTGCCAGGCGGCCTGGCCGACGGTCTCCTCCAGGACGAGGAACCGCGGGAAAAGCACCACCGTGAGGATGCCCTCGAGCACCAGCGAGGTGCCGATGACGACCTTGAGCAGCGTGCCGACCTCGCCGAGCCGCTCCGCCTTGGTCTCGCGGGCCGCGAGCAGCTTGCCGGTGAGGCCCAGGCGGCGCGAGACCGCGAGCCCGAGCAGCGCGGCGATCGTGATGACGCCGAGCCCGCCGACCTTGATGGCGACGAGGATGACCACCTGGCCGAAACCCGACCAGTACGTGGCGGTGTCGACGGTGACCAGGCCGGTGACGCAGACCGCCGACGTGGCCGTGAACAGGGCGTCGGCGAACGGCGCGCGCTCGCCGCTGGCGGTCGCGGCCGGCAGCGACAGCAGCCCGGTGACGGCGGCGATGACGATGGCGAACACGACGAGCGCGAGCCTGGCCGGCTGGTTGCGCCCGATCGCGTCGATGCGTGCCCGCACCCGCGCCAGGGCACCTGCGCCGGGCGGGACGTAGGTGCCGGCCGTGCTGATCTGCGACACCCGTCCACCTCCCCGTCCCGCCGCTCCGGGCGGACCCCTCGGCGTGCACCTGCCGCGCCCGCGCGCTGCGCTGACGCTAGCGTCACGGCATGGCCTCCGGCACCAGGGTCGTGTGGGACCCGGACTTCAACCGGTACGACTTCGGTCCCACGCACCCGATGGCCCCGGTCCGGCTCGACCTCACCGCCCGGCTCGCCGAGGCGTTCGGCCTGTTCTCCCTCCCGGGGGTGCAGGTGGGCGGCGCCGACGTCGCCGACGACGCGGTGCTCGGCACCGTGCACGACGCGGACTACGTCGCGGCGGTGCGGCACGCGTCCGAGCACCCCGACGAGGCGGACGGGTCGCGCGGCCTCGGCACCACCGACGACCCGGCGTTCGCCGGGATGCACGAGGCGAGCGCCCGGGTGCTGCAGGCCAGCGTCGACTGCGCCGACCAGGTGTGGGGCGGCGACGTGCTGCACGCGGTGAACTTCTGCGGCGGGCTGCACCACGCGATGCGCGACCGGGCCGCCGGCTTCTGCGTCTACAACGACGTCGCCGCCGCGATCCAGCGGCTGCTCGACGCCGGCGCCGCCAAGGTCGCCTACGTCGACGTCGACGTGCACCACGGCGACGGCACCCAGGCGATCTTCTGGGACGACCCGCGGGTGCTCACGATCTCCCTGCACGAGACCGGCCGGTACCTGTTCCCCGGCACCGGGTTCCCCGACGAGTCCGGCGGCCCCGGCGCCCCCGGCAGCGCCGTCAACGTCGCGCTGCCGCCCGGTACCGGCGACCGCGACTGGCTGCGCGCGGTGCACTCTGTCGTGCCGCAGCTGGTGCGCTCCTTCGCGCCGGACGTGCTGGTCACCCAGCACGGCTGCGACACCCACACCCTCGACCCGCTGAGCCACCTGGCCGTCTCGCTCGACGCCCAGCGCTCGGTCGCCGCGATGCTGCACGACCTGTCGCACGAGGTCTGCGACGGGCGCTGGCTCGCCACCGGCGGGGGCGGGTACGAGATCGTCGACGTCGTCCCGCGCTCGTGGACGCACCTGGTCGGCATCGCGGCGCACGCCCCCGTGGACCCCGCGTCGAGCATCCCGGAGGGCTGGAGCGAGCACGTGCGCACCACGTTCGGCCGCCCCGGTCCCGCCCGGATGACCGACGGCGCCGACACCTGGTGGAAGTCGTGGGAGGTCGGCTACGACCCCGAGAGCGCCCTCGACCGCGCGGTGATGGCGACCCGTAAGGAGGTCTTCCCGCTGCACGGCCTGGACCCGTACTTCGACTAGTCCTGCTCGGCGATCCGAACCACACGCGCGTCATTACGCTGAGCGGGCTGCGTGCGGGAGTCTCCACTTCCCCACGCGCCACACCAGCCCCTACCCTGGGCACCCACTGAACGCGGACGACGCGCCACCGGCCGGGGGGCCGGCCAGCGCACCCGCACGGAGCGAGGACCAGGGTGCAGATGGCAGCGGACCGTGACCTGAGCGAGGTGCGCTTCCTCACCGTCGCCGAGGTGGCCTCGATCATGCGGGTGTCGAAGATGACGGTGTACCGCCTCGTGCACGCGGGCGACCTGCCGGCGGTCCGCGTCGGTCGCTCGTTCCGGGTCCCCGAGGACGCCGTCGACGAGTACCTGCGCGGGTCGTTCGTCGAGACCGCCTGACCGTCCGGTTGGGCCGAGCCCGCCCGCGCGGATAGACTCGACCCCCGTTGGGCGCGCGTGCGCTCCACCTGACCGCACCTGCCCCGTCGACCGAGTGAGGCCCCATGGGTTCCGTCATCAAGAAGCGCCGCAAGCGGATGGCCAAGAAGAAGCACCGCAAGCTGCTGCGCAAGACGCGTCACCAGCGCCGCAACAAGAAGTGAGCGCCGCTCGCCCCACGGGGTGAGCAGGCGACACGCACCAGGACCCGTCCGGGTCGGCCGAGCAGGCCGGCGGGCGGGTCCTGCCGCGTCCGCACCACGCGCGCACCACCCGTGCGACCGGGCCCCTGCGGCCCGCAGGTGCAGCACCTAGGATCGGGCGCATGGCGGAGGTCGTGCTGGTCACCGGGGTCTCCCGGTACCTCGGCGGCCGGTTCGCGCGGACGCTGTCGACCAGCGGCGCGGTGCGCCAGGTCATCGGCGTCGACGTCGTCCCGCCGACCCACGACATCGGCAGCACCGACTTCGTCCGCGCCGACATCCGCAACCCGGTGATCGCCAAGGTGATCGAGCGGGCCGGCGTCGACACCGTCGTGCACATGAACGTCATCGCCACGCCGACCTCGGCGGGCGGGCGGGTCTCCATGAAGGAGATCAACGTCATCGGGACGATGCAGCTGCTCGCCGCCTGCCAGAAGTCGTCCGGCGTGCGTCGCCTGGTCGTGAAGTCGACCTCGTCGGTCTACGGCGCCAGCGCCAAGGACCCCGCGCAGTTCACCGAGGACACCCCGGCGGGTCGGCTCCCCCGGGCGGGCTGGGGCAAGGACTCGGTCGAGGTCGAGGGGTACGTGCGCGGGTTCTCGCGCCGGCGTCCCGACGTCGACGTCGCGGTGCTGCGGTTCGCCAACGCGATCGGTCCGGGTGTGCGCACGGGGCTCACCGACTACTTCGAGCTGCCCGTCGCCCCCGTGGTGCTCGGTTTCGACCCCCGCCTGCAATTCGTCCACGAGGACGACCTGGTCGAGGCGATGCGCCTGGCCACCGTCGGCGACGTGACCGGCGTGGTGAACGTCGCGGGCGACGGCGTGCTGACCCTGCAGCAGGCGCTGGGGTCGATCGGCCGGCCCGTGGTGAGCGTGCCGCCGCCCCTGCTCGACCCGTTCGTGCAGGCGCTGCGCCGCCTGTACCGGGTCGACCTCAGCTCCGACACCCTCGCGCTGCTCACCCACGGGCGCGGCCTCGACACCACCCGGATGCGCGCCGACCTCGGCCTCGACCCGGCGTACACGACCCGCGAGGCGTTCACGTCCTACGTCACCTCGCGCCGGCTCGCCGGCCCGGTGCAGCCCGCGGCCCTGGACGCCGCCGCGGCGCGCCTGGTCGCCCTCGCCGGCGGGCTCGACCGCGCCCTCGCGGGGGCCGGCTCGGTGCTCGCGGGGCTGTCCGCCGCCGGCTCCCGCCGACCGACGCCGCAGGAGGCC
>NZ_BAAHAF010000156.1:0-6110 GCF_054777815.1 Angustibacter speluncae
GCGGCCGCGGGTGGTGCCGGTGGCGGCTGCGGCGGCGGGCGCCCTCGCCGGGGCCGAGCGCGTCGTCGACCCGCTGCCGGGGCGCGCCGACGCGATCGACGTGGCCACCCGGCTGCTCGTGCTGCTCGCGCTGGGGCTCGCCGTCGCCCGCGGCGTCAGGCCGTGGGCACGCCGCGCCGGAACCGGTGCGCCCGACGCACCAGCGGCTTCTCGACCAGGTGGTACGTCACGGTCGCCAGACCCAGCGTGACCGGCACGACGACCACCACGACGAACCACAGGTGCCCGCCGAACAGCGGGGTGCCGCTGACCGCGTAGAACGCCTCGAGCACCGGCAGGTGCCACAGGAACACGCCGTAGGACACCTCGCCGAGCCAGCGGCCGACCGGGCCGCCGACGGTGCGGGCGCCGGGGGCGCGGTCGTCGTCGCCGCCGAGCGCGAACGGCAGCACGACCGCGAACGCCACGACGGCGCCGAGCGCCTCCTTGGTCGCGGCCTCCCAGCCGGCGAACGGCTCGAGCGTCATGGGCCCGCCGAGCGGGGTCGTGGCGACGACGAACGCCGCGAGCCCCACGACCAGGCAGGTGCCGGGGTGGTGGCGCGCGAGGTCGTGCAGGCGGCGCGACCAGGGCGCGTCGGGGGCGACCCGGGCCTGGGCGAGCAGCAGACCGGCGCAGAACCAGGACAGGTGCGCCGGCAGCCAGCGCGTGGCGAGCGTCTCGCCGCCGATCGTGACGCCCGCCGCGACGGTGGCGACGGCGAGGCCGGCGAGGGCGAGCAGGCAGACCGCGAGGGCAGGGCGCCGGCGCCGGGCGAGCCACCACGCGAGCAGCGGCAGCGCCAGGTAGAAGGACACCTCGGTCGCGAGGCTCCAGGTCTGCGTGAAGGCGCCGACCATCGCGTCCGGCAGGTAGATCTGCACGAGCAGGACGTTCGCCACCAGGTCGCGGGCGGGGGGCGTGACGACCACGGCGACCACCGCGAGCACCACCCAGTAGAGCGGCAGCACGCGCGCCGCGCGGCGCACCAGGTAGGCGCGGGCGTCGGGCGCGGGCCGGCCCTCGCGCGCCGCCCGCGCGAACGGCAGGTGCAGCAGGTACCCCGACAGCGCGAAGAACAGCGCGACACCCAGGTCGAACCGGCCCAGGACGCGGCCGAGCAGGCCGTCGCCGTAGGCACCTGCCTGGAACCCGACGTGGGTGAGCAGAACCGCCAGCGCGGCGAGGCCGCGCAGCCCGTCGAGCGCCCGCTGCCGGGCCTCGCGGCCGCCCGGACCGGTCGTCGCGGGGTCGGCCGCGACCGGCTCGCGGCGCGCGGTGGACGACATCGGCGGACTTCCTCCGGGCACGGGTTACTTGCTGGTAGGTTGCGCGAGCACACGATGGGGTGGTCGACAGGGTAGGGCGTCAGCACGACGCCGCCCGACCGCCCGCGACGAAGGGCGGACAGGGGAGCGATGCGGCGGATCATCGGCCTGGTGGTGCTGGGCCTCGGGGTGTTCCTGCTGGTGCTGGCGCCGATGCTGAAGTGGTACGCCGCCCCGCGGCTGCTGGTGGCACCGCTCGACCAGTACTCCACCACGGTCTCCGAGGCGAGCGACGTCACCTACCTCGACATCGCCGCCCTCGAGGTGCGCACCGGTCGCGAGTTCGTCGCCACCCGCACCGTGCGCGGCGACGTCGAGGCCGGCGACGCCGACACCGCGGTCTGGGACGTCTTCGTGAAGATCGTCGACCCCGAGAAGCCCGGCGAGGGCGAGGACCAGCTGGTCAGCGCCACCACCGACCGCGTCGCGTTCGACCGCTCCACGTCCGAGGCCGAGAACTGCTGCGGCGAGAACCTCAACGGCGAGCCCACCGAGCACCAGGGCATCGAGTACAAGTTCCCCTTCGGCACCCAGAAGGAGACCTACCAGTACTTCGACACCTCGATCGCCGCCGCCACCGACATGGTCTTCGTGCAGGAGTCCGAGCTCGAGGGCCTGGCGGTCTACGAGTTCGAGCAGGTCATCGAGCCGACGAAGATCGCCGAGCTCGACGTGCCCGGCGACCTGGTCGGCAGCGACGAGGCGACGCTGACCGTCGACCGGTACTACTCGAACACCCGCCACGTCTGGGTCGAGCCGACCACCGGCGTCATCGTGAAGGGCGCCGAGCACCAGATCTCGACCCTGCGCGACGGCGACGACGAGCTGCTGACGATCACCGACGCGCCGCTGGAGTTCAACGAGGCCACGGTGACGGCGCAGGCCGAGACGGCCAAGGAGAACAAGTCGCTGGCCGACCTGGTCACCACGACCGCCCCGATCGGCGCGGCCCTGCTCGGCCTGGTGCTCGTGGTCGTCGGCGTCCTGCTCGCCCGGGTCCGTCGTGACGACGACACGCCCTACCAGGGACGCCGGGCCGCGCGTCCGGTCGACTTCCAGAAGGCCTGACGCGCGTCACGCCAGGCGGGCGACGAACACCGCCGTCCCGGGCAGCAGGCGGCCGCGCAACGGGCTCCAGCCGCCCCAGACCTGGTCGTGGTCGTCGGGCCAGGGCGGCTCGACCAGGTCGAGCAGCACGAACCCGGCGGCCGCGAGGTCGCGCACCCGGTCGCCGAGCGTGCGGTGGTGCTCGGCGTAGGTGACAGATCCGTCCTCGGCGGTCTCGACGTACGGCGTCCGGTCGAAGTACGAGCGGGTGGCCGTCAGCCCGGCCTCGCCCGGGTCGTCCGGGAACGCCCAGCGCACCGGGTGGGTCACCGAGAAGACGAACCGGCCGCCGGGACGCAGCACGCGCGCCACGCCCGCCACCAGCGCGGCGCCGTCCTCGACGAAGGGGACGCCCCCGTAGGCGGAGCAGACCAGGTCGAACGCGCCGTCGGCGAACGGCAGCCGGGCGGCGTCGCCCTGCAGCAGCGGGGGAGGGTCCGCACCCGCCTCGCGGAGCATGCCGATCGAGACGTCGAGCCCGACGACCCGGGCACCGCGGCCGGCGAGCCAGCGGGTCGTCTGCGCCTGGCCGCACCCGACGTCGAGCACGTCGAGGCCGGCGAGCCCGCCCAGCAGACCGGCGTCGGCCTCGTCGAGCCCCTCCGGGCCCCAGACGAACCGGCCGCCGGGCACGTGGCTGCCGAGGAAGCCGCCGTGCTCGTCGGCGTACGCGCCCGCCTCGGCGTCCCAGTAGGCGCGGCCGGCGGCCGAGGAGGCGCCGGCGGGCAGCGGGCGGTAGCCGTAGCGGGGGTCGTCCACGCCCCGATCATGGCCGGTGCGCCGCGTGCTCCGGGCGGCACCCCGCGAGCACGGCGTCCTTTGACCGGCTGAGCACGACGCGGGTAGGCTCGGCGTGCGCACAGAGCGTGCGCAGATCAGTCGTGTCCGCACGACGGGCCGTCCCGATGGCGGTCCGTCCAGACCACCTGCCCGCAAACGGAGCCTCTCCTACATGACCGCCAGTACCACCGCGTCGAGCACCACCCCCCAGGTCGCCATCAACGACATCGGCTCGGCCGAGGACTTCCTCGCCGCCATCGACGAGACGATCAAGTACTTCAACGACGGCGACATCGTCTCCGGCACCATCGTCAAGGTCGACCGCGACGAGGTCCTGCTCGACATCGGGTACAAGACCGAGGGTGTCATCCCCTCCCGCGAGCTCTCGATCAAGCACGACGTCGACCCGAACGAGGTCGTCGGCGTGGGTGACGAGGTCGAGGCCCTGGTCCTCCAGAAGGAGGACAAGGAGGGCCGGCTCATCCTGTCCAAGAAGCGCGCCCAGTACGAGCGCGCCTGGGGCACGATCGAGAAGATCAAGGAGGAGGACGGCGTCGTCGAGGGCACCGTCATCGAGGTCGTCAAGGGCGGCCTGATCCTCGACATCGGCCTGCGCGGCTTCCTGCCGGCGTCGCTGGTCGAGATGCGCCGCGTGCGCGACCTGCAGCCCTACGTGGGCCAGAAGGTCGAGGCGAAGATCATCGAGCTCGACAAGAACCGCAACAACGTCGTGCTGTCGCGCCGCGCGTGGCTCGAGCAGACGCAGTCCGCGGTCCGGATCAACTTCCTGAACACCCTGCAGAAGGGTCAGGTCCGCTCCGGCGTCGTGTCCTCGATCGTCAACTTCGGTGCGTTCGTCGACCTGGGTGGCGTGGACGGCCTGGTGCACGTGTCCGAGCTGTCCTGGAAGCACATCGACCACCCGTCCGAGGTCGTCGAGGTGGGCCAGGAGGTCACCGTCGAGGTCCTCGACGTCGACATGGACCGCGAGCGGGTCTCGCTGTCGCTCAAGGCGACGCAGGAGGACCCGTGGCAGCAGTTCGCCCGGACCCACGCGATCGGCCAGGTCGTCCCGGGCAAGGTCACCAAGCTCGTCCCGTTCGGTGCGTTCGTGCGCGTCGAGGAGGGCATCGAGGGCCTGGTGCACATCTCCGAGCTCGCGGTGCGCCACGTCGAGATCCCCGAGCAGGTCGTCCAGGTCGGCTCCGAGATCTTCGTCAAGGTCATCGACATCGACCTCGAGCGTCGCCGCATCTCGCTGTCGCTCAAGCAGGCCAACGAGGGCGTGGACGCCGACTCCGAGGACTTCGACCCGTCGCTGTACGGCATGGCGCAGGAGTACGACGAGGCCGGCAACTACAAGTACCCCGAGGGCTTCGACGCCGAGACCCAGGAGTGGCTCGAGGGCTACGACACCCAGCGCGAGGAGTGGGAGCGGCAGTACGCCGAGGCCCACGCGCGCTGGGAGGCGCACAAGAAGCAGGTCACCGACGCGGCCAAGGCCGAGGTCGAGGCGATCGAGGCCGGTGGCGAGTCCGCCGCCACCTCGTACTCGTCCGACTCGTCCTCCTCGTCGTCGTCCTCGTCGTCGCCCTCGGCGCCGAAGGACGAGGGCACGCTGGCCTCCGACGAGGCCCTCGCCGCCCTGCGCGAGAAGCTCACCGGCGGCGCCTGAGCCGACGGCTCGACCGCTGCACGACCGAGCCCCGTCACCCCCAGGGTGGCGGGGCTCGGTCGTGCCCGCGGACTTGTAGGGTTCCGGCGTGGATCGCGTCGACAAGGCCATCGGCTCGCTGCAGCTCGACGGGCGGGGGCTGGAGATCGGGCCGTCCTACAGCCCGCTGCTGCCCAAGTCGTCCGGGCGGCGGGTCGAGACCGTCGACCACCTGAGCCGCGACGAGCTGGTCGTGAAGTACCGGGGCTGGGACCTGCCGGAGGAGAAGATCGCGGCGATCGAGGACGTCGACCACGTGTGGTCGGGCGGGTCGCTGCTCGAGGCGATCCCCGACCACGGCGCGTACGACTACGTCATCGCCTCGCACCTGCTCGAGCACACCGTCGACCTGGTCGGCTTCCTGTCCGACTGCGCCGGCCTGCTCGTCCCCGGTGGCCGGCTGGCGCTGGTGCTGCCGGACAAGCGCTACTCGTTCGACCTGTTCCGCCCGCTGACGACCCTCGGCGACGTGGTCGACGCCCACGTGGCGCCCACCCGGTTCCACCCGCCCGGCGCGATGGTCGACCACCAGGCGTACGCCTGCACCCTCGCCGGCTCGGTGGCGTGGGGCCACGGGCAGCAGGGCGACCCGGCGCTGCAGTTCGACGACCTGGCGGGCGTGGAGGAGGCGGTGGCCGACGGCCGCGCGCAGGAGGCGTACCGCGACGTGCACCGGTGGGTCTTCACCCCCGCGTCGTTCCGGCTGCTGCTCGACGACCTGGCCCAGCTGGGGTACCACCGCTTCCGGGTCGTCGAGGAGCACGGCACCGAGGGGTTCGAGTTCTTCGTGACCCTCGAGCTCGGCGACCAGGACGCGCCGCGCGAGGACGGCCGCGACCGGCTGGCGCGGCTGCGGGCGGTCGAGGACGAGCTGGTCGACGCGCTGCTGTCGACGCCCTCCGCCGCCGACCGGCACAGCGAGCTGCTGCGGGCGGGCAGCAGCGAGTTCGACGAGCTGCGGGCGCGGGTCGCCCGGCTCGAGGACGACCTGCGCCGGGCGACCGGCGAGCTCGCCGACGTGCACGCGTCGACGTCGTGGCGGGTCACCTCGCCGCTGCGCCGGGCGACCGCGCTGCTGCACCGGCGCGGCTGACGCGGCGGCCGACGTGCTGCGGGTCGGGCTCACCGGCGGGACCGGGTCG
>NZ_BAAHAF010000158.1:0-1980 GCF_054777815.1 Angustibacter speluncae
CCCGCGCCCCGCACCGCCCGCCGTGGCGCCGGACCGGGTCCGCGGCCCGCAGCACGACGCCCCGGCGGCGGTGGACCCGCCGGCGGGGGACGCGCCGGTGCAGGACGCACCCGCCACCGAGCCGGCACCCGTCCCCGACGCCGGGCCGACGGCCGGGTCCGACGACGAGCAGCCCGACGGCTGAACGGGTCGGGGTCAGCCGGCGCGCAGCGAGTCGGTGACCGAGGCCAGCAGGTCCTGGTGCTCGTCGGCGAACGGGTCGAGCGTCGAGACCGTCAGCCGGTGCGTCACGCCCTCCTCGTCGAACGCCACAGCGTAGCGACCGGTCACCGGCCCGTACATGCTCTGGCAGGTGTACCCGTAGTCGTACCCGACAAGTCCGTCGCGCTCGAAGCGCTCGGGCTGGTCGCTGTACGCCACGTCGGCCAGGCACCCGTGGCCGGACGACTCGCGCATCGACACCAGCTGCTCCGGCGTCGCGTCGAGCTGCGCCGCCAGGCCCTGGTCGATCGCCTCGCTGATCCGCTCCGGCGTCGGCAGCGGCTCGGGCACCGGCGTCCGGTAGTACTCGACGAGCGCAGCCGGGTCGCCGCCGGACTGCTCGGCCGACTCGGCGTAGGTGACCTCCTCGTGCGGGGCGCCGCCGTCGGTGGAGAAGCTGGTGACGTTCTCGGCCTGCGGGCGCACCTCCCACGACCGCGGCACCTCGAACGCGACCCGGGTGAGCTCGACGGCCTGCACGTCCTCGGCGTCGGACCCGCCGCCGAGGGTGAGCGCGAGCGCCAGGCCGATCACCGCCACGGCGGCGACGCCGCCGAGCGACCACCACAGCGGTGCGCGGGAGCGGCGCGGCCGCTGACCCCGGGGCGGGCCGTAAGGCGGTGGGCCGTACCCGGGCGGCGGTCCCTGCGGCGGGCCGTACGACGGCGGGGGACCGTGTGGCGGGCCGTACTGCGGGGGCGGGCCCTGCGGAGGGCCGTAGCCGGGCGGTGGTCCCTGCGGCCGCCCGTACCCGGGCGGCGGCCCCTGCGGCGGGCCGTAGCCGGGCGGCGGACCCTGCGGCGGGCCGTACTGCGGCGGGCCGTAGCCCGGCGGCGGACCCTGCGGGCGCAGCGGACCCGGCGGCGGCGGTGGTGCGGCGCTGGACATGGTGGAACCCCCCGTTCGACGACGACCCCCAGTGTCCCGCACCCGCACGGCCTCCGCCGCCGCCGTCCACCGTCAGCCGGTGCAGACCTCGCCGGCCGTGTCGACCAGCAGGATCGAGACCACCGAGTCCGCACCGTCGAGAAGGAACACGTTCCTCGAGCCGGCGCCGGTGGTCCCACGCCCGCACGAACGCCTCCTGCACGCAGTCCGCCGCCTCGTCGCGGTCGCCGAGCATCACCGAGAGCTGCCCGACGAGCCAATGGAAGGACGCGGCGTAGTAGGCGTCGAACTCCTCGACGTCCATCTGACCCCCCGTTCTCGTCCTGGCCACGGTGACCGGTCCCCGTTCTCGAGGCGCATACGCGTGGACGCGACGACCGGTTGCGTCCCGTGGGAACATCGTCCGGACACGGGAAGTTGAGCGTGACAGACTCAACTTCGTCGTACCACCAGGAGGGGACCCCGATGGAGCTCAAGCTCACCACGAAGAGCCAGGAGGCCCTGGCGGCCGCCGTGCAGGCGGCCACGACGAACGGCAACCCGAACGTCGACCCCGTGCACCTGCTCGCGGCCCTCGTCGCCCAGCCGGGCGGCGTGCCCGCCGGCCTGCTCGAGGCCGTCGGCGCGCAGGCGTCCACCGTGCTCGACCGCGCCAAGGGCGTGGTCGCCGGGCTGCCGAGCGCGAGCGGCTCGTCCGTCGCCGCGCCGCAGCTGTCGCTCGCCGCGCAGGGCGTGCTCGTCGCCGCCCAGGAGGAGATGACCTCGCTCGGCGACTCGTTCGTCTCCACCGAGCACCTGCTGCTCGAGCTCGCCGGCGAGCGCGGCCCGGCC
>NZ_BAAHAF010000159.1:0-29085 GCF_054777815.1 Angustibacter speluncae
TGCTCGTCGGCCGCGGTGACCGCGCGCTCCGAGGCCGGGCCGCGCCACCCCGGCGGCCTCGCCGCCCCGACCCGCCCGGCGCGCTCGCGCGCCCTGGCCGCCAGCGCCTCGACCTCCCCCGCCAGCACCTCCACCCCTGCGAACCCCTCCGCCACCTGCGCCCCCTCCCGTCGCCGACCCCTCGTCCGTGCCGTGGACGCTAGGTGCGCCCGGCGACCGTCCGGTCGGGGACGGGGGCCGGGTGTGGAAAAGTCGTCCGGGACCGGGCCTGTGGACGACGCGAGGAGCGCGCACGTGGAGCAGCACGACGCCTACCAGGTGACCTTCGTCTGCACCGGCAACATCTGCCGCTCGCCGATCGCCGAGGTGGTCGTGCGCGACGCGCTGGAGCGCGAGGGGCTCGGCGACCGCGTCGTCGTCGACTCGGCGGGCACCGGCGGGTGGCACGAGGGCGACGGCGCCGACCCGCGGGCCGTGGCCGCCCTCGCGGCGGCCGGGCTCGACGGCACCGCGCACCGCGCCCGCGAGGTCGACCGGGCCGCGCTGGGCACCACCGACCTGGTCGTCGCGCTCGACTCCGGTCACGCCCGCGACCTGCGCGCGCTGGTGCCGGGCGACCGCGCCGACCGCGTCCGGCTGCTGCGCTCGTTCGACCCGGACGCCGACGGCACCGACGTGGCCGACCCCTACTACGGCGACGACGCCGGCTTCACCACGACGGTCGACCAGGTGCGCGCGGCCGTGCCGGGCCTGCTGGCCCACGTCCGCGCCGAGCTGGACGGGCGGGTCACAGCCCCTTGACGGCCGCCAGCACCTTGGTGAGCGAGTCCTTGGCGTCGCCGAACAGCAGCGTGGTCTGCGGCTCGTAGAGCAGCTCGTTCTCGATGCCGGCGAACCCGGGGCGCATCGAGCGCTTGAGGAACACCACCTGCTGCGCCTCGTTCACGTCGAGGATCGGCATCCCGTAGATCGGCGAGCCGGGCGAGGTCTTCGCCGCCGGGTTCACCACGTCGTTCGCACCCACGACGAGGGCGACGTCGGCGGTGCGGAACCGCGGGTTCACCTCGTCCATCTCGGCGAGCACCTCGTACGGCACGTTCGCCTCGGCGAGCAGCACGTTCATGTGGCCGGGCATGCGTCCGGCCACCGGGTGGATGCCGTAGACGACCTCGGTGCCGCGCGCCTCGAGCGCCTGCGCGAGCTCGGCCATCGTGTGCTGGGCCTGCGCGACCGCGAGGCCGTACCCCGGCACGACGACGACCGACTGCGCGTACCCGAGCAGGATCGCGACGTCCTCGGCCGACGAGGAGCGCACCGGCCGGTCGGACACCGCGGTCGACCCGGCGGTCGAGCCGCCCTTGAGCGCGCCGAACAGGATGCCGGTGACCGAGCGCCCCATCGCCGAGGCCATCGCCTGGGTGAGGATCGTGCCGCTGGCGCCGACGAGCGTGCCCGCCACGAGCAGCAGCACGTTGTCGAGGACGAAGCCGGACGCCGCGACGGTGAGGCCGGTGAACGCGTTCAGCAGCGAGATGACGATCGGGACGTCGGCGCCGCCGACCGGCAGCACGAGCAGCAGGCCGACCGCGATGCCGGCCACGAGCAGCAGCACCGCCCAGACCGGCGACCCGGTCACCACGAGCAGCGCGCCGAGCACCAGCGACGCCAGCACCGAGCCGCCCATCAGGGCCCCCTGCGCGGGCAGCACCACCGGCCGCGTGGTCATGACCTCCTGCAGCTTGAGGAAGGTCACCACCGAGCCGGAGAACGACACCGACCCGACCAGCACGGTGAAGGCCACCGCCAGCAGCACGCCGACGCTGTCGCCGGCCGCCTCGAGCTCGAGCAGCGCGACGAGCGCGGCCGCGCCGCCGCCGACGCCGTTGAACAGCGCCACCAGCTGCGGCATCGACGTCATCTTCACCCGGCGCGAGACCGGCACGGCCACAGCCGATCCCACCAGGATCGTCACGAGGATCGCGACGACGTTGTCCATCTCGGTCGACAGGAACACCGTCACCATCGCGATGACGGCGCCGAGCGCGCCGACCAGGTTGCCCCGGCGGGCGGTGCGGGGGGACGCCAGGCCGCGCAGCGCGAGGATGAAGCAGACCGCCGCGACGAGGTAGAGCAGCGCCGTCCAGGTGGGACTCAGCAGGTTCACGCGTCGCCGCCCTTCTTCGCCGAACCCGCTCTGCCCTTGAACATCTCGAGCATCCGGTCGGTGACCACGAAGCCGCCGACGAGGTTGAGCGTCGCGAGCAGCACCGCCACCAGGGCGATCACGAGGGTGAAGGGGTCGTCGGCGTGACCGGCCACGATCACGGCGCCGAGCAGGATGATGCCGTGGATGGCGTTGGCACCGGACATCAGCGGCGTGTGCAGGGTGCTCGACACCTTCGAGACCACCTCGAAGCCGACGAACACGGCGAGCACGAAGATCGTCAGCAGCGCGATGCCGTCCATCAGGCCTCCTCCTCCAGGGTGTCGGCAGCCGGTGGTGTGCCGAGCAGCTCCGCGGTGGGGCCGTGCCGCACGGCACCCGCGTGCGTCAGGCACGCACCGGCCACCACCTCGTCGTCGAGGTCGGGCACGACCTGCCCGTCGGACGTCATCAGCAGCAGCAGGTTCGCGACGTTCTTCGCGTAGAGCCGCGACGCGTCGACGGGCATCGTGCTCGCGGCGTCCTTCATGCCGACGAGGGTCACCGAACCTCCTGCGGCGCAGGGCACCTCGAGGTCCTCACCCGCGACCGAGCCCTCGACGTTCCCGCCGCTCTCGGCCGCGAGGTCGACCACGACCGACCCCGGCTTCATCGCCGCGACCATCTCGCGGGTCACCAGGCGCGGCGCCGGCCGCCCGGGGATCGCGGCGGTGGTCACGAGGACGTCGGCGGCGGCGACGTACGGCGCGAGCCGCTCCATCTGCAGCGCGGCCCGGTCGGCGGTCATCTCCCGCGCGTAGCCGCCGGCGCCCTCGATGGCGTCGAGCTCGAGGTCGACGAACGTGCCGCCCATCGAGCGCACCTCGTCGGCGCTCGCGGGCCGCACGTCGTAGGCACTCACCTTGGCGCCCAACCGCTTCGCGGTGGCGATCGCCTGCAGGCCCGCGACCCCGGCCCCGAGCACGAGCACCGACGCCGGCGGCACCGTGCCCGCAGCCGTCATGAACAGCGGCAGGAACCGCGGCAGCCGCGACGCCGCCTCGATCACGCAGCGGTACCCGGCCACCAGGGCCTGGCTGGTCAGCGCGTCCATCGACTGCGCGCGCGAGATGCGCGGCACCAGCTCGAGCGCGAACGAGGTGACCTGCGCCTGCACGAGCGCGGCGACGGTGGGCAGCTCGGTCGACGGCGAGGCCAGGCCGACGGTGATCGTCCCGGGGCTCAGCCGCTCGGGGAGCCGCGGGTGCAGCGGCCGCACGTGCAGCAGCACGTCGACGGCTCCGGCGTCGACCGCCTCGACCACCTCGGCGCCGGCGTCGGCGTAGGCCTGGTCGGGGATGGAGCAGTGCAGCCCCGCGCCGGACTGGACGACCACGTCCAGGCCCGCGCCGGTGAGCAGCTGCACGGTCTCGGGGGTGACGGCGACGCGCCGCTCACCCGGGATCGTCTCGGCGGGCACGGCGACCTTCACCCGCGCCAACCTAGCGACGGAACAGCGTGAGGGGTCGGATCCGCGGCCCGCGTCACACCCGCGGGTCGGACCCCATCGGTCCGGGCGGCGGCTCGCCACCGGCCTCGTCGGCGCCGAGCACCTCCAGCACCTCGAACGGGACGCCCTGCTGGGCGGTCGTCATCACGTCCTGCCGGACCCGCCCGCGCAGCCGCACCCGGCGCCCGACCAGGTCGGCGTGGCTGCGCCCGACCTGCCACTGGCCGCCGTCGTCGTCGCGCAGCACGACCGAGCCGTGCTCGACGCCGTCGACCACGACGCCCGACAGCTCCTGCTCCTGCGGCCCGTCCCCGCCGAGGTGCCCGTCAAGGTGCCCGTCGAGGTGCCCGTCCAGGGGCCGGCGCACCTGGTCCTGCCGCAGCCGCGGCTCGCGCGAGTCGTCCACCCGTCCATCGTGCCCGCCGTCGTCCACAGGCGCCCGACGGGGCCGCGGCGGTTCTGCGAGGCTCGTCGGCGTGCGACACCGCGGACCCGGCCCCCTGGGGTGCCTCGCCCTGGCGCTGTTCGTCGGCCTCGCGCTCGCCGTGGTCGCGGTGATCGTGGCGGTGCTGCTCCTCGGCGCGCCGGGGAGCCGCGACGACGCCCTGCCCCCCTCCCACGTCGACGCCGCCGCGGTCGACGCGGGACGATGGGGGTCGTGACCTCCTCCTCCGAGACCACCGCCACCCCGCTCGCCGACGCCGGCGTCGCCCTCGGCCCGCTCGACGGCCGCTACCGTCCGGCGACGGCACCGCTGGTCGAGCACCTGTCCGAGGCCGCGCTGAACCGCGAGCGGGTGCGGGTCGAGGTCGAGTGGCTGCTGCACCTCACCGACCACGGCACCGTGCCCGGGGCCGACCGGCTGCTCGACGGCGAGCGCGAGCGGCTGCGCCGGGTCGTCGACGACTTCGGTCCCGAGCAGGTGCGCGAGCTGGCCGAGATCGAGCGCGAGACCGCGCACGACGTGAAGGCGGTCGAGTACTTCGTCAAGCGGCGGCTGACGGCCACGGCGAGCGAGGCCGCGTCCGAGCTCGTGCACTTCTGCTGCACCAGCGAGGACGTCAACAACCTGTCCTACGCCCTGATGGTGCGCGGCGCGGTGACGCAGGTGTGGCTGCCCCGCGCCCACGCGCTGGTCGACCAGCTCGCCGGGTTGGCCCACGAGCTGCGCGACCAGCCGATGCTGGCCCGCACGCACGGCCAGGCCGCGACGCCGACCACCCTCGGCAAGGAGCTGGCGGTGCTCGCGCACCGGCTGCGCCGCCAGCTCGCCCGGGTCGAGGGCGCCGAGTACCTGGGCAAGCTCAACGGCGCGACGGGGACGTACGGCGCGCACCTGGCCGCCGTGCCCGGCGCCGACTGGCAGCAGGTGTCGCGCACCTTCGTCGAGGGCCTCGGCCTGACCTGGAACCCGCTCACCACCCAGATCGAGTCGCACGACTGGCAGGCCGAGCTCTACGCCGACGTCGCCCGGTTCAACCGGGTGCTGCACAACCTCGCCACCGACGTGTGGACCTACATCTCGCTCGGCTACTTCGCCCAGCAGCTCGGCGCGCACGGGTCCACGGGCTCGTCGACCATGCCGCACAAGGTGAACCCGATCCGGTTCGAGAACGCCGAGGCCAACCTCGAGGTCTCGTGCGCGCTGCTCGAGGTGCTGGCGTCCACGCTGGTGACGAGCCGGCTGCAGCGCGACCTCACCGACTCCTCGATGCAGCGCAACATCGGCACCGCGTTCGGCCACTCGCTGCTCGCGATCGACAACGTCTCCCGCGGCCTCGACGGTCTGGACCCCGACCCGGCCGCGATGGAGCGCGACCTCGACGCCAACTGGGAGGTGCTCGGCGAGGCGGTGCAGTCGGCGATGCGGGCGGCCGGCGTCGCGGGCGCGTCCGGCATGGAGCAGCCCTACGAGCGGCTGAAGGAGCTGACCCGCGGGCGACGCGTCGACGGCGCGGCGATGCGCGCGTTCGTCGACGGCCTCGGCCTGCCCGACGACGTCGCCGCCCGGCTGCGCGGGCTGACGCCGGCCCGTTACACCGGGCTCGCGAGCGAGCTGGTCGACCACCTCCCGCTCGCGCGGTCGGCGGGGACGAACTCCTAGCCGCGTCCCAGGTTCGTGCCAGGTTCGGCGCCGATGCTCGGTACCTGACCACCCGGACGGGGTGGCCCGACCGAGGAGCAGCACCATGCGCACCAAGACCATCGCCCTGGCCGCCGGCGGCGCCCTGGCCCTGACCACCCTCGGTGGCGTGGCCGTCGCCGTCCCGACCCTCACCGCCGCGGACACCCCGTCGGCCACCGAGAGCGCCGAGCCCGACGACACCGCGCCGGACGACGCCGACGCCCCCACCGACGCCGAGCGGCTCGCCGAGCGCACTTCGCGGATCGCCGAGGAGCTCGCCGGCCTGGTCAGCGACGGCACCCTCACCCAGGAGCAGGCCGACGAGGTGGCGAGCACGCTGGCGGAAGCCGCACCCGGCCGCGGTCCCGGCGGGCCCGGCCACGGCCACGGGCCGGGCGGCGGTCCGGGCGGCCTCGGCGGCGTCCTGCGCGAGGGCCTGGACACCGCGGCCGGGACGCTCGGCCTCGAGGAGGACGTCCTGCGCGACCGGCTCCGCGACGGCGAGACCCTGGGCGAGGTGGCCGACGCCGAGGGCGTCGCCCGCGACGACCTGGTCAGCGCCCTGGTGACGAGGGCGCAGGAGCTGCTGGCCGACGCGGTCGCCGACGGCGACCTCACCCAGGAGCGGGCCGACGAGATCTCGTCCGGGCTGACCGAGAAGATCACCGAGGGCCTGGACCGGTCCGGTCCCGGCCCGCGCGGCGACCGTCCCGCCCCGGGCGGGCAGGACGACTCCCAGGACGCCGAGGGTGACAGCTGACCCGGCGCCTACCCTCGGGCACGTGACCACGACCGAGACGCCCCCGGCCGCACCCGCGTCCCGGGGGCGTCTCGGTGTCGAGGTGCTGCTCGTCATGGGGCTCTCGCTCGGCGCGTCCGCCGTCTACTCGGTGACCTCGCTGGTCGCCAAGCTGACCCAGGGCCCGCTCTCGCAGGCAACCGCGACGCTGAACCCCTCGCGCAGCCAGCGCCCGTACCTCGACCTCACCTACCAGCTGCTCGGTATCGGCTTCGACCTCGTGCCGGTCGCCCTCGGGCTGTTCCTGCTGAGCGAGCCGGGACGCCGCGCCACCCGGCGGATCGGGTTCGACGCCGCCCGACCGCTGCGCGACCTCGCCGTCGGCGCCGGGCTCGCCGCCGCGATCGGGATCCCCGGGCTCGGGCTCTACTTCGGCGGCCGGGCGCTCGGCATCACCGCCGAGGTGGTGCCGTCGGCGCTGAACGCGCACTGGTGGACCGTGCCGGTGCTGCTGCTCGCCGCGCTGAAGAACGCGGTGCTCGAGGAGGTGCTCGTCGTCGGGTACCTCTACGAGCGGCTCGCCGAGATGCGTTGGGGCACAGCGGCGATCGTGGTCACATCCGCTGTGCTGCGCGGCTCGTACCACCTCTACCAGGGCTTCGGCCCGTTCGTCGGCAACGTCGTGATGGGCGTGGTCTTCGGCCTGGTGTACCTGCGCTGGAGACGGGTGATGCCGCTGGTCGTGGCGCACACGCTGCTCGACGTCGTCGCCTTCGTCGGCTACGACCTGCTCGCCGACGAGCTCGGCCTGCGCTGACGGCCTCACGCGGTGGAGACCGAGGTCACCACCGCGCGGCTTGCCCCCGCGTCGACGCGTTGAGAGCCTGGACGCGGAGCCGGCGACCGGCTCCCCGGACGAGCGGCGCCGTACCCGGTCAGCGACAAGACGGCGACCACGGAGGTTCGTCGTGGCCTGGATCGTCCTCGTCGTCTCGGGTGTCCTCGAAGCCGTGTGGGCCACCGCCCTCGGCCGCTCGGAGGGCTTCACCCGTCCCGTCCCCACCGTCGTGTTCGGCGTGGCCGTCGTGCTCAGCATGGTCGGTCTCGGCTACGCGATGCGCACCCTGCCGGTGGGCACCGCCTACGCGGTGTGGGTGGCGATCGGCGCCGGGCTCACCGTCGCGTACGGCATGGCGACCGGCACCGAGCCGGTGTCGCTGCTGCGCGTCCTGCTCATCCTCGGCCTGGTCGGCTGCGTCGTGGGGCTGAAGCTCACCCACTGAGCCGGGTCAGAGCCGGACGACGCCGTCCGCCGTGCGGAAGTCGACCGCCATCAGCCCGGGCGTGCCCTTGGGCGACACCCACTCGACCTCGATGCCGGACAGCGGCTCGGCGACGTCGGTGCCGAGCCAGTCGGTGACCCGCTGCGGGTCGCCGGCGATGCACAGGCCGGCGATCGTGAGGTCGGAGTCGATGTCCGCGCCCGGGCGGATCGCGTCGTCGATCGTCCACTGCACCATGAACGGCAGCTGCGGGTCGGACAACAGGCCCTTCACGCCGAGCTGCTTCCAGGTGAGCTCGAGGCCGTCCGGGCGGTGCCGGTTGCCGAGCACCGACTCACGGCCGAGCCGCGCCTCGAACGGGGCGATGTCGTCGACCGAGACCACCCAGCCGAGCCAGCCGCCGCCGGACTCGGACCGGGCCCGCACCGCCTGGCCGAAGGGCGCCTTGTCGGACGCCGGGTGGTCGAGGCACTCGACGACCTCGACGTACTGCAGGCCCTCCAGCGGCAGCAGCATGTTGCGGGTGCCGAAGCGGGGGTGGATGCCGCCGTCGAGCGGCTCGACGCCCAGTGCCTCGGCCAGCCGAGCCGTGGTGGCGTGCAGGCCGTCCTGCTCGGCGGCGTACGAGACGTGGTCCAGACGCATGCTCCGATCGTGGCACGTCGGCCCCCGCCCCCGAGCACCGGGTCAGGCGGCTGCACCCGATCGGCTGCCGCGTCGGCGCATCGTCAACCACAGCCGGTGCCCCGTGATCACCAGGGCCAGCCAGCCGAGCGCGAGCGCCCAGGCGACCAGGACGTCGGTGAGCCAGTGGTGGCCGAGGTAGACCCTCGACAGGCCCATCAGCACCGCGAAGGCCGCGCAGCCGGTGACGGCCAGCGCCCGCGACCAGCGGTGCCGCAGCCGGCGCACCAGCAGGTAGGCGACGATCCCCGCGATCGCCATCGAGTTCAGCGAGTGGCCGCTCGGGAACGAGAAGGAGGACTCGAACGGCGGGACGGCCTCGGCGAGCGGCGGCCGCGCGCGGCCCACCGCGGCCTTGCCGACGCTGGTCATCAGCAGGCTGCCCGCACCGGTCACCGCGGTCAGCACGATCGGCGTCCACGACCGCCACAGCGCGGCCAGGCCGAGCGCGACGGCCGACGCGAGGACGGGCATGCCGACCTTGCCACCGAGGTCCGTGAACGCGGTGACCACCGCGTTCGCGGTGTCGGTGCGGACGCCGATCGCCGCGTCGAGCACCGGCTGGTCGAGGCCCGCCATGCCGTCGCCCTCGACGACCGACTCGTAGACCTCGCCGGCGCCGCCCGCCATCATCGCGGCGACGGCGAGCCCGGCGAGCAGGGTGACAAGCACCGCCCAGCGCGGCGTGGCCCAGCCCCAGGCCTGCTCGCCGCGGTCCCACAGCCAGGCCGCGAGCCGCACGGTGGCGCGGCCGGGCCGGGTGTCCCAGCGGGTGAGGTCGCGGTCGCCGACGTGCTCGTCGTCGTCCGGCCCCAGCGGCCCCTCGAGCACCTCGCGCCAGCGCTCGCGCACCCCGGGCTCGCGCGGCGACGGCGTGGACATGGCGACCAGTGTCGCGGTGACCGTGGCGCTGCGCCCGCCGACCCGTACCGCGGCGTCGGGGTCGAGGCCGCCGGGACGGTGATCGACGCGCGGTGGCGCGTCGACCCCGACGCGTCGGTACGCGGTCAGGGCGTGGGGTGCCCGCAGCGGTCGACGGGTTCCCGTCCGGTGCAGCACGATCGTGGGGTGGACGCGGTGACCGTGCGGTGGCTGTGGGCGTTCGTCGACGCGCCCGGCGAGACCTTCGACGCCGACGTGGCGTTCTGGCAGGGCGTCACCCGCACGAGCCTGTCACCGCGGCGCGGCCCGCAGGGGCAGTTCGTGACGCTGCTGCCCGAGCACGGTGCCGCCTGGGTCAAGGCGCAGCGGCTCGACGACGGCCCGCCGCGGGTGCACCTCGACCTCGACGTCGTCGAACCGCTGCCGGTGGCCCGCGACCGGGCGGTCGCGCTCGGGGCGCGGGTGCTCGACGAGCTCGACGACGTCGTCGTCTGCGCCTCGCCGGGAGGCCTGGTGTTCTGCCTGACCCGGTGGCACCCCGACGAGACCGGCGCGGGCCAGGTGCGCGAGGGCGCCGCGAGCCTGGTCGACCAGGTCTGCCTCGACATCCCGTCGGCGCGGTACGACGCCGAGGTCGCGTTCTGGCGCGGGCTCACCGGCTGGACGCTGCGCGACGACCCCACCGACGAGGTCGACCGGGGGCACCTCCCGCTCGCGGGGGAGTTCGAGCACCTCGACCCGCCGCGCGGGCTGCCGGTGCAGCTGCTGCTGCAGCGCCTCGACGACGAGGACGGGCCGGTGCGCGCGCACCTCGACCTGTGCGCCGTGGACCCCCCGGCCGAGGTCGAGCGGCACCTCGGTCTCGGCGCCGAGCACGTCGTCCGCGGGCGCGGCTGGACCGTGCTGCGCGACCCGGCCGGCGCGCTCTACTGCGTGACCGACCGCCACCCCGACGACGCCCGGCGGACCTGACCCCTACGCCTCCACCGGACGGACCTGCACCACCGGGTGCGCGGCGACGAGCACCTGCGCGGCCTCGAGCAGCGCCCGGTGGTCGTCGCAGGTGACGAGGTAGAACCCCGACAGCTGCTCGACGCTCTCGGCGTACGGCCCCTCGGTCACCAGCGCGCCGTCGTCCGCCCCGCGCACGGTCCACCCCTCGCTGCTGTGCGTCAGGGCCGCGCCGCCGGTGACGCGGCCGCCCCGCTCCTCCAGCAGCTGCCGGAACCGGGCGTCCACGTCGTACACGCGCTGGTGGTCGGCGTCGGTGCCCGCCTCCCACGCGGCCTCGTCGTCGGCCGGGAACATCACCACGTACTGCGTCACAGCTCGTCCTCCTCCGCTCGGGTCGTGTCACCGTGCTGACGCGCGAGCCCGTGCCGGATCGACGTCAGCGGGCGGCGACCTCCGCGGCCAGGGCCGGCGCGAGGTCGCCCTTCGGGTCGACCCGGGTGGTCTCCAGCGCGAGCCAGCCGGCCAGCTCGCCGAGGTGCGCGGCGAGCTCGGCGGCGGTGTCGGGCGGGGCGCCGGGCTCGGCGTACGCGGCCTTGACCACCAGCGTGCCCGCCTTGCGGTCGGCCTTGAGGTCGACCCGCGCGACCAGCCGGTCGCCCAGCAGGAACGGCAGCACGTAGTAGCCGTACCGCCGCAGGTGCTCCTTGACGTAGATCTCGATGCGGTAGTGGAAGTCGAACAGGTGCTCGGTGCGGTCGCGCTCCCAGACGACGGGGTCGAACGGGCTGAGCAGCGTGCGCGCCGGCACCGAGCGGGGCACCCGCGCGTCGCGGTGCAGCCACGCCTGACGCGGCCAGCCCTCCACCTCCACCGGCAGCAGCTCGCCGGCGTCGACCAGCTCCTCGACCGCCTGCCGCGTCGCCGCGACCGGCATCCGGAAGTAGTCGGCGAGGCAGCGCACGCTCGCCACGCCGAACGAGCGGGCGGCGCGGCGGGTGAGCTCACGGGCGGCCTCCTCGTCCGTCGGCGTGGGGACGGCGAGCACCTCGGCCGGGATCACCCGCTCGGGCAGGTCGTAGAGCCGCTCGAAGGCGCCGTTGCGGCCCGCCACCGCGAGGTCGCCGACGAAGAACAGGTACGCGAGCACCTGCTGGGTCTCGGACCAGTTCCAGCCCCAGTCGACCTTGCTCTTCGGCAGGCCCTCGTCGAGGTCGCGCGGCGTCGCCGCGCCGCGGTCGCGGATCTCGTCGACGAGCGCGGCCGCGAGCTCGCGGCGCTGGGGCGAGAGCTCGGACCGCTCGCGGTTGCGGCGCATCCGCCCCTGCATGTGCGGCCACAGGTCGACCGGCATGTACGCCGCGACGTGCGCCCAGTACTCCACGAGGCGGCGGGGGTGCCGCTCGGCGGCCCGCTGCAGCAGCCCGGTGTCGTACGGGCCCATCCGGCTGAACAGCGGCATCAGGTGCGCGCGGGCCAGCACGTTGACCGAGTCGATCTGCAGCACGCCGGTGCGCTGCACGGTGCGCTGCAGCGTGCGCATCGTCGGCGTCGTGTGCCGGTGGTCGAGGAACCCCTGCGAGGCCAGGGTGACCCGCCGTGCCTGCGCGCGGCTCAGCGTCTGGGTGGTGCGGCGCGTCGGCGGCGGTGCCATGGCGGGACCCTAGGGCCCGGCACCGACAGCGGCTGTGCACCCGCGGGGGAGATCGTCGCGCCGCCGTCCGCGCCGAGGGGCAGGAGCGCACCGACTCCCCTCCGTGTGCCCGGCCCGACGTGCGGAAACCCCGTGCCGGGGCGACCATCTGCCCATGGTCAGGCTGCGCCGCTCGTCCCCGTCCCAGCCCGGGTGGTCGCGCCGGCGCGCGGGCCGGGGTTTCGTCTACCTCGACGACCTCGGTGCCCGGCTGGCCGCCGCCGATACCGAGCGGGTCAAGGCGCTGGTGATCCCGCCGGCGTGGGCCGACGTGTGGATCTGCAAGTGGCCCAACGGGCACCTCCAGGCCGTCGGCAGCGACGAGGCCGAGCGCCGCCAGTACCTGTACCACCCGGAGTGGCGGGTGCAGCGCGACCAGGCCAAGCACGACCGGGTGCTCAAGGTCGCGGCCCGGCTCCCGCGGGCGCGCAAGGTCGTCGAGGAGCACCTCGCCGAGCCGGGCATGTCCCGCGAGCGCGCGCTCGCCACGGCGTTCCGGCTGCTCGACCTCGGGTTCTTCCGGATCGGCGGCGAGACCTACGCGGAGCAGAACGGCTCGTACGGGCTGGCGACGATCAGCAAGGACCACGTGCGGCTCGAGCACGGCCAGGTCGTCTTCGAGTACACGGCCAAGTCGGGCAAGGAGCGGTACGTCGCGCTCGCCGAGGAGGCGGTCAGCGACAGCATCGAGACGCTCAAGCGGCGGCGCAGCGGCGGCGAGAAGCTGCTCGCCTACCGCGACGGCTCGCGCTGGCGCGACATCTCCAGCGACGACATCAACGAGTACGTCAAGCACGTGGTGTCGGGCGAGGTCTCCGCCAAGGACTTCCGCACCTGGCACGCCACGGTGCTCGCCGCGGTCGCGCTCGCCGTCTCGACCCACGCCGCCGACACCGAGCCCAAGCGCAAGCGCGCGATCGCCCGCGCGATGCGCGAGGTCTCGGAGTACCTCGGCAACACCCCGGCCGTGTGCCGCGCCTCGTACGTCGACCCGCGCGTGGTCGACCTGTTCGAGGACGGCGTCACGATCGAGCACGCGCTCACGAAGCTGGGCGACGGGACGCCGGAGGGCTTCCCCGCGACCCACGGACCGGCCGAGAAGGCCACGCTCAACCTGCTGAAGAAGTCCCCGAGCTCGGTTGGCCGCGCGAAGCGGCGCTGAGCCCTACCCGGCCCAGTCGGGGTCGGCCGCCGTGAGCCGCGCGGGGTCGACCTCGCCGGGCTCGGGCAGCGACCTGGGGTCCTGCCCCTGCCCGACCAGGGCGGCGCGCACGGCGTCGTCGAAACCCAGTGCGCCGCCGGCCGGTGCGCCGACCAGGTCGTCGAGGTCGGTCTCCTTGCGGACGACCTCGTGCACGAGGCTGCCGACGAGCGGCTTGGCCACGCCGGTGGGCACGGGGGTCACGAACCCGATCCAGTGCGACGCGAGCCGCGGCGTCAGGACGGGCACCGTCTGCACGTACCGGGGGCGCAGGCCCGCCAGCGCGGCGTAGCGCTCGATCATCTGGCGGTAGGTGAGCACCTCGGGGCCACCCACGTCGAAGGTGCGGTTGACCTCGGGCGGCAGGTCGGCCGCGGCGACGAGGTAGTGCAGCACGTCGCGCACCGCGATCGGCTGGATCCGGTTCTCGAGCCACTTCGGCGCGACCATCGCGGGCAGCCGGTGGGTGAGGTGCCGCAGCATCTCGAACGACGCCGAGCCCGAGCCGACGACCACGGCCGCCTGCAGCACCGCGGTGGGCACGCCGCTCGCCATCAGCAGGTCGCCCACCTCGACGCGGGAGGCGAGGTGCTCGCTCAGCTCCTCGCCGTCGGGGTGCAGACCGCTCAGGTAGACGATGCGCGAGACGTCCTGCACCTGGGCCGCGACGCCGAACCGCTGCGCCAGCTGCGCGTCGCGCTCGGCGAACGAGCCGCCGCCGTCCATCGAGTGCAGGAGGTAGTAGGCGACGTCGACGTCGGCGCAGGCCTCCTCGAGCGCGGAGCGGTGGGTGGCGTCGCCCTCGACCACCTCGACCCGCTCGCCCCAGGCGCGGGCCCGCACCTTGTCGGCCGACCGGGTCAGCACGCGCACCGTCCAGCCGTCGTCGAGCAGGCGCGGGACGAGCCGCGCGCCGACGTACCCGGTGGCGCCGGTGACCAGGGCGCGGCGGCCGTCGCCGCTCACGACAGCGCCCCGATGGCCCACGGCAGGACCAGCAGCATGCTCAGCGACCAGGTGACGTGGGTGATCATCGGTGCCAGCACACCACCGGTGACGCGTCTCTGCAGCCCGAGCACGACGCCGAGCAGCGCCGCGGCGAACACCAGCATCAGGTTGCCGGTGGCCACGGTGGCCAGGGTGTAGACGACGGCCGACAGCGCGACCGCGTGCTTGCGCCCGACTGCGGCGAAGAAGGCGCCGCGGAAGAACAGCTCCTCGGCGATCCCGTTCACGAGCGTGATGACCACGAGCACCGGCAGCGACGCGTACCGCGCGTGGTCGAGCACCTCGTCGACCAGGGCGCGCAGGAACGGCACCTGGGCCACCACGAGCGACCCGAGCAGGAAGACGGCGACGGCCGCCAGCCCGACGCAGAGCGGCTGGACGACGGGCCGGGCCAGCCCCTCCCGGCGGGTGTGGGCCCACCCCAGGTGCAGCGGCCCGGACGCGAACGCCCCCACCGTCCACACCGCCGCCAGGCCGAAGGTGCAGGCGTAGAACCGGGGGTCGCCCGGCTCCAGGTTGAGGCTGACGCCGAGCAGCACCGAGCCGACGACGAGCGTGACCGCGGCCACCCACCGACGGCGGACGAACGCGCCGTCGCTCTGGGTGTGGTCGCGCGGCACCACCGTGACGAAGGTGGCGTGGACGAACCGGGAGAGCTCTCCCCCCACGCGCCGGATCGGCATGGCACGACCCTAGGCGGACGCCCCGAGGCCGGCCTCCCGACCGTCAGCCCTCGGGCCCGTCAGCCCCCGGCGGGCGAGAGAACGGCGCGCACCATCGGCAGCGGCGGCACCGACGCCATCAGCCGCAGCTCCTGCCGCCGGGTGGTCAGTCCGTCGAGGAAGTCGAGCACCAGGTCGGGCGGGTTGCGCTCGAACAGCAGCGGGAAGAACGCGGTCCCGTCGATCGCGTGCGACGAGAGCCCGCGCAGCAGCACGTCGTCGAGCAGCCGGTGCCGTGACGGGTACGCCGGCGGGGGCACCGGGGCGCGTCCGTGCGAGACGGCGCGGGCCACCGCCTCGGCCTGCCGCTGCATGGCGGCGAAGGTGTAGCCGGTCGAGGCGCGGGTGGCGCCGCCCGCGGTGCCGATGCGCACCACGCGCGAGCGTCCCTCGCGCACCCGGAACCGCGCGGAGGTCATCGGGATCGACCCCTCCTCGTGCCGCAGCACCTCGTGCTCACCCGGCACGGTCGCGGCCAGGTAGGCGTCGAGCCCCGCCTGCAGGTCGGTGGCCGACGGGCGCGCGCCGGGCGCGAACACCGTGTACTCGACGAGGGCGCGGCGGCGGCCGAGCGGCAGCAGGTACCCGAACCCCGTCCCCTGTCGCGGCTGGCGGGCGCGCAGGTCCATCAGCACCGCGCGACCGGCGTCGAAGGCCGGCCGGGGCGTGCGCACCTCGACGCCGAGGAAGTGCTGCCACAGCGTGGTGCCGCCGGCGACGGCGTCGGGCCGCACCACCGACGACAGCGCCCAGGGCGCCTCGACCGCGAACCCGTTGCCGCGCACCGTGACCGCGCCGGCGTCCTCGTCGACCCGGGTGCCCTGGCCGGGGACGTGCACGACGTCGACGCCCGCGGCCGGGTCGGCGACCAGGTCGCGGACGTGCCGGTAGAACGAGCTCGACCGCAGCACGTGGTAGCGGTGCGAGGGGGCCAGGTCGACGTCGACCGTGCGCCCGGGCCCGGCCACGAGCAGGGAGCCGTAGGTGGCGTCGACGACCTGCTGCAGCGGGCCGTCGCGGCGCCCGCGCTCCCAGAACGCCCAGGTGCGGTCGTCGGGGGCGGTGGCCAGCCGGTCGAGCGGGTCGACGACCGCGACCCGCAGGCGCGACCGCGGACGCACGCCGCGCGCCGACTCGGTCAGCCGCCGCAGCGCCAGGCGGTGCAGCACGCACACCGCCGCCCCGCCGCCGCCGACGAGCACGAGGTCGGCCCGCACCCGTTCCACGCCCTGATTCTGCCCGACGCCGTCCAGCGCCCCGCCGAGTGTGAACCGTGGACGCGACACGCCGAGCATGTCGTGCGCGAGGTTCACACTCTGCGCAGCGGGAGGTCAGCGGAAGCGGCGGCCCTCGTCGCGCCGGTACGCCCAGGCCGCCAGCGCGCCCATGAGCAGCGTCCAGACCACGACACCCACGAGGGCGGACGTGGGGACGGCCGTCGAGGTCAGCTGGGCGACGACGAGGTCGCGGCCGGCACGCGAGGGCAGCAGCAGCGAGATCGCGTCGAGCCAGCCCGGGAACAGCCACGGCGGCAGGAACAGCCCGCCCGCGAAGGCCATCGGCAGGAAGATCATCTGCACCGCGGGCAGCGCCGCCTTCACCGGCAGCAGGTAGCCGAGCGAGATGCCCATCAGCAGGAACGGCGTCCCGGCCACGAGCAGCGCGAGCACCGCGGTCAGCAGCTGGCCCGGCGAGGCGGTGGCCGTCGTCAGCAGCGCGGCGATGGCGGCGATGACGCCCACACCGACCGCCGCGAACGCGAGCCCGGTGATCACCTTGGCCCCCAGCCGCGGCACGACGCCGGCCGACAGGGTGCGCAGGTACGGGTCCCACGGCGTCGAGCGCTCCTCGGCGGTGCCGAGCCCGAAGCTGAACAGGCACACCGACAGCACCGACACCAGGGCCAGCTGGCCGGCCGCCGACGTCGCCGCCTCGGGGTCCTCGCGCAGCGCGGTCTGCGGGACGATGAAGAACAGGAACGACAGCGCCGGGAAGGCGATGTTGCCCACGACGGCCATCGGGACGCGCACCTGCTCGAGCAGCTGGTAGCGGGTGTGCAGCAGCAGGGTGCTCATCGGGCGGGCTCCGTCTCGGTCGCGCGGGTGAGGGTGAGGAAGGCCTCCTCGAGCGAGGTCGACGAGACCTCCAGGTCGGCGAACGGCACCGCGCGACGCACCAGCTCGCGCACGACGCCGTCGGAGTCGCTGGTGAGCAGGTCGACCCTGCCGCCGGCGGCCGGGGTGCTGGCGGTGACGCCGGGCAGGCCCTCGAGGGATGCCGCGTCGGGCACGGTCACGCTGACGCGCCGCACGTCGACGACCGAGCGCACCGCCTGCAGCGAGTCGTCGGCGAGCACCCGACCGCGGTCGATGACGACGACCCGCTCGGCGAGCGCCTGCACCTCCTCCAGGTAGTGGCTGGTCAGCACGACCGTCCCGCCACCGGCGTGGAAGTCCCGGATCGCCTGCCAGAGCGCGTGCCTCGCGTCCACGTCCAAGCCGGTGGTCGGTTCGTCGAGGAACACGAGCCGGGGACGCCCGACGAACGCGAGCGCGACCGCGACCCGGCGCTTCTCGCCGCCGGACAGCCCGCCGGTCTGCCGGCGGGCGAGGTCGGTGAGACCGAACCGCTCGAGCAGCTCGCCGGTCGGCACCGGGTCGTCGTAGTGGCCGGCGACGAAGTCGACGACCTCGCGCACCCGCAGCAGCGGCGGCAGCCCGGTGTCCTGCGGGGTGTTCCCCATCCGACGGCGGCGCACGGCGTCGCGCGGGTCGCCGCCGAACAGCTCGACGGTGCCGGACGTGGGCCGCCGCAGCCCGAGGAACAGGCTGATCAGCGTCGACTTGCCGGCGCCGTTGGGCCCGAGCAGGCCGATCAGCTGCCCGGCGGGCACGTCGAGGCTGACGCCGTCGAGCGCGACGGTCGCGTCGAAGGTGCGCCCGACGTCGACGGCGCGGGCGAGGATCTCGGTCACGGCGTGCCTCCCAGCAGCTCGCGGAGCGTGGTCAGGTAGTCCTCGAACGCGCGACGTCCGGGGCGCGTCAGACAGACGTAGGTGACGGGCGTGCGCCCGGCGTGGGTCTTCTCGACGGCGACGTAGCCGGCGTCCTCGAGCTTGCGCAGGTGGGTCGACAGGTTGCCGGCGGTCATGTCGAGCAGCTGCTGCAGCCGCGGGAAGGTGATGCGGTCGTCGGCACCGAGGGCGGCGAGCGTCGTCATGACGCGCAGCCGCGCCTGCGCGTGGATGACGGGGTCGAGGTCGGCCGTCACGCGTCACCCCGGCTGCGGAGCACGAAGTACGTCGCGGCAGCGAGGAACCCGCCGCCACCGGCCAGGCTCATCACCGCGAACATGCCGGGCACACCCACGAGCACGCCGGCCACGACGCACACGGCGAACCAGGCGCCGAGGGCGAACATGTGCGGGTCGCGCCAGACCGCCGAACCCATCATGTACAGCGCCGCCACGAGCAGGCACGAGCCGGCGGGCCACAGCACCTCGAGCAGGGCGGGGTCGGCGCCACGGCGGGCGAGGGTCACCAGCACGGCCGTGAGCCCGGCGAACGACACCGGCCAGGTCCAGCCGTAGAGCGCACCGCGCAGGGCGTCGGACGAGAGGACGCCGCGGGTCTGCCGAGCGGTGTGCCCGACGGTCACCACCACCGCGGCGACCATCACCGCGGCGAGCACCAGTCCCGCCACGAGCACCGGGGGTCGCAGTGGCGAGGAGTCGCTGCGGGCCGCCCACATCGCCGCGAACCCGATGAGCCACGCCAGACCCCACGCACCGTAGAGCAGCTCGACGCGCACGTCGGTGCCCTTGCGCACGTGCGCGGTCTGCTGCTGCACCAGGGCCAGGCTCTCGGCGGGGGTGAGGCCGTCGTCGTCGGTCCGTCCATCTGAGGTCACAAGTAGTTTGTAACGCAAACTACTCTGTCGTGTCCACCCTGCGTCAGCCGTGCAGGCGGGCGCCCTTCACCACCTTGTCGACGGCGTTGCGCGGCCCGTGCACGCCGACGCCGACCACGTCGAGGTCGTCCGACGCGACGGCGGCGACCGCGGCGCGGTTGGCGGCGTCGTGCCCCGTCGCGAACATCTCGGCCGTGAACAGGGCGAGGTCGAGCCCGCGCCGCACGGCCCGCTCGCGCGCGGCCGCCAGGACCTCGGCACCGGCCTCGAGCACCATCACGGGCTGCCCCAGCAGCGGCAGGTACGGCGTGCCGTCCGCGTCGGCGTACGGCTCGCCGACCAGCTCCGGGCGCGCGGCGGTCACGCCGCTGGCGAGGAAGGCGGTCACGTTGACCCGCTGCCAGCCGGCGAGGTCGTCCCGCAGCACGATCGCGATCTTGGTGTCGAACCGGGTCGTCATGGCTCCACGGTCGGCCGGGCGTGCGGGTGCGGTCTTGTACGTTCCTGGCATGGCGCGGTCGGGACCGCCGGACGGGTACTCGCTGCGCGCGTGGGCCCCTGCCGTCCCCGGTGTCACCGAGGTGCTGCACGCGCGGTTCACCGACCACGCCTACCCGCCGCACACCCACGACGCCTGGACGCTGCTGGTCGTCGACGCCGGCACCGTCCGCTACGAGCTCGACCGGCGCGAGCACGGCACGTCGCGGGGGCTGCCGACCCTGCTGCCGCCGCACGTGCCGCACGACGGGCGCGCGGCGACCGGTGCCGGCTTCCGCAAGCGGGTCGTCTACCTCGAGCCGTCGGTGCTGCCGGTGCACCTCGCCGGCGCGGCCGTCGACGCCCCCGACCGCGACGACCCGCTGCTCGGCCCGACCGTCGACGCGCTGCACGACGCGCTGCTGCACCCCGGTGACGAGCTCGAGGCCGAGAACCACCTCGTCGCGCTCACCGCCCGCCTGACCCACCACCTGGCCCGGACGGCGCCGCCGCCGCTGGCCGACGCCTCGACCGCGGCGCGGCTCCGGTCGCTGCTCGACGACCGCGTCGCCGAGAAGGTGACGCTCGAGGACGCCTCTGCCGCACTGGGAGTCACGCCGACTCACCTCGTGCGGGCGTTCTCGCGCCGGTACGGGCTCGCGCCGCACCGCTACCTCACCGGACGCCGCGTCGACCTCGCCCGGCGACTGCTGCTCTCCGGGACGCCGGCCGCCGAGGTGGCCGTGGCCGTCGGGTTCCACGACCAGGCGCACCTGACGCGGCACTTCCGCCGGCTGCTCGGCACGCCGCCCGGCGCCTTCGCCCGCGAGGGGCGGCGACGCGCGGCCGTGGGTACGTTCGGGGCATGAGCCCCCAGAACACCTCGTTCCCCAGCAACGGCGGCACCGCCCACGGCTACCTCGCGCTCCCGCCGACCGGGTCCGGTCCCGGCCTGATCGTGATCCAGGAGTGGTGGGGGCTCACCACCCACATCGAGGACGTCACGAATCGTTTCGCCGCAGCGGGTTTCGTCGCACTCGCGCCCGACCTCTACGGCGGGCGCACCACCCACGACGGCGCCGAGGCGGCGCAGATGGCGGCCGAGCTGCCGCGCGAGCGGGCGGTGCAGGACCTCTCCGGCGCCGTCCAGCACCTGCTCGAGCACGACGCCGTCACGTCGGAGACCGTCGGCGCCGTCGGGTTCTGCATGGGCGGCGGGTTCGTCATCGCCCTCGCGGCGCAGGAGGCCGACCGGGTGTCGGCGGCGGTGTCGTTCTACGGCGTCATGGGCGAGGAGCCCGACCTGTCGGGGCTCACGGCGTCCGTCCAGGGGCACTTCGGCACCCAGGACGAGACCGCGCCGCCCGAGGCCGCCCGGGCGCTGATGGCGCGCATCGCCGAGGTGAGCGGGCACGAGCCGGACCTGCACGTCTACGACGCCGGCCACGCGTTCTTCAACGACGAGAACCTGATCGGCACCTACTCGCCCGCCGACGCCGAGCTGGCGTGGGGTCGGACGCTCGAGTTCCTGCACGCGCGGGTGCGCTGACCCCTCCTCCGTTCACCACGTTCAGGTGGTGGCCGGCCACTTCGCGTGGCCCGCGCGCCTACCCCGGTGTGCGATCACCAACTGAACGTGGTGAACGAACGGGGTCAGCGCTTCTCGGCGCCCTCGAGGTGGGCCTGCACCCGGGCGAAGACGGTGTCGAGAACGGCGAGCTCGTCCGGGGTCACCAGGTCGAACAGCTGCTCGCGGACGGTGCGCACGTGACCCGGGGCCGACTGCTGCACCACGCCCCAGCCCTCCTCGGTGAGCACCGTGCGGTTGCCCCGGCGGTCGGCGGGGTCGCGCTCGCGCCGCACCCAGCCACGCTCCTCGAGCCGGTCGACGGCGTGCGAGAGCCGGCTCGGGGAGGAGCTGACGATGTCGGCGAGCTCGGTCATCCGCAGCGACCGGTTCGGCGCCTCGGACAGCATCGCCAGGATGATGTAGTACGTCTGCGGCATGCCCGACTCGTCCTGCATCTGGCGGTCGATCGCCGCGAACAGCTTGCGGCTCACCGCCAGGTAGGCGCGCCAGACCCGCTGCTCGTCGTCGTCCAGCCAGCGCGTCACGTCACCACCCCCACCCCTCGCAGGCGAGGTTACCCGCGCGCGAGGTGCCGGGCGACGACCATCCGCTGGATCTGGTTCGTGCCCTCGAAGATCTGCATGACCTTCGCCTCGCGCATGTAGCGCTCGACCGGGAAGTCGCGGGTGTACCCGTACCCGCCGAGCACCTGGACGGCGTCGGTGGTGACCTTCATCGCGGCGTCGGTGGCGACGAGCTTCGCGATCGAGGCCTGCCGCGCGAACGGACGGCCCAGGTCGCGCAGCCGCGCCGCGTGCAGGGTCGTGGCGCGGGCCGACTCGACCGCGGCGGCCATGTCGGCGAGCAGGAAGCCGAGGCCCTGGTGGTCGATGATCGGCTTCCCGAACGCCTCCCGCTCCCTGGCGTACGCCACCGCGTCGTCGAGGGCGCCCTGCGCCAGGCCGACGGCCACGGCGGCGATGCCCAGCCGGCCCGAGTCGAGGGCCGACAGCGCGATCGGCAGCCCCTGGCCCACGTCGCCGACGCGGCGGGAGTCGTCGACGGGCACGTCGTCGAAGCTCACCGTCGTGGTGTGGTCGCAGTGCAGCCCCATCTTCTTCTCGGGCGCCCCGAACGACAGGTTCGGCGCGTCACCCGGGACGACGAAGCACGTGATGCCGCGGGCCTTCTCGTCCGAGGTGCGCAGGAACGAGGTGTAGTAGTCGGCGTGGCCGCCGTGGCTGATCCACGACTTGGTGCCGCGGACGGTCCAGCCATCGTCGGTGCGGGTGGCCCTGGTCCGCATCGCCGCGGGGTCGGAGCCGGCGTGCGGCTCGGACAGGCAGTACGCGCCGAGCAGGTCGCCCTCGAGCATCGGGGCGAGCAGCGTCTCCTTCTGCTCGTCGGTGCCGAAGGTCGCCACCGGGTAGGCCGTGAGCCCGTGGACGCTGACGCCGACCCCGACCGACGCCCACGCGGACGCGATCACCTCGAGCACCTGCAGGTACACCTCGTAGGGCTGCCCGCCGCCGCCGAGCTCCTCGTCGTACGGCAGCCCGAGCAGCCCGGTGCGGCCCAGCAGGCGGAAGGTCTCGCGGGGGAACCGCTCGGCGGCCTCCTCCTCGGCCGCGCGCGGCTTCAGCTCCTTGGCGGCGATCTCGCTCACCAGGGCCAGCAGGTCCTCGGCCTCGGACGTGGGCAGCACGCGCTCGACGGTCATGGCACAGTACTGTAACCGCGATCCCAGTACTGTCCGTCCACCCGCAGGCCACCCGAGGAGCACCCCGTGAAGATCGACGCAGCGTCCGCCCTGGTCACCGGCGGCGGCAGCGGCCTGGGGGCCGCCACCGTCCGAGCGCTCGCCGAGGCCGGCGCGGCCGTCGTGGTCGCCGACCTCGCGTCCTCGCCCGGCGAGCAGATCGCCGCCGAGGTCGTCTCGGCCGGCGGTCGCGCGCAGTTCGTGGCCACCGACGTCACCGACGAGACCGCCGTCCAGGCCGCGGTCGACGCCGCGGGTGCGCTCGCGCCGCTGCGCGTCGTCGTGAACTGCGCCGGTGTGGGGACGCCGGGCAAGGTCGTCGGGAAGAAGGGCCCGCTGCCGCTGCAGGCCTTCCAGACCGTCGTCGGCGTGAACCTGGTCGGCACCTTCAACGTGATCCGGCTGGCCGCGGCCGCCATGCAGCAGACCGAGCCGGTCGGCGAGGAGCGCGGCGTGATCGTGAACACCGCCTCCGCAGCGGCGTTCGACGGCCAGATCGGCCAGGCCGCGTACTCGGCGTCCAAGGGTGGCGTCGTGGGCATGACGCTGCCGATCGCGCGCGAGCTCGCGTCCAGCCTGATCCGGGTGATGACGATCGCGCCGGGGCTCTTCGAGACCCCGATGCTCGCCGGTCTGCCGCAGGAGGCGCAGGACTCCCTCGGCGCGCAGGTGCCGCACCCCTCGCGCCTCGGCCGGCCCGCCGAGTTCGCCGCGCTGGTGCGCCACATCGCCGAGAACCCGATGCTGAACGGCGAGGTGATCCGTCTCGACGGCGCCATCCGGATGGCCCCCCGCTGACCCCCCGCACGAGCGCGGGCGCACCTACCACGGCGCGCCACCACGAGCTCTTCGACGCCCTCGTGGCGCTGTTCCTCGCCGACGGGTTCGCGCGCTTCACCCTCGACGACCTCGCGGCCCGGCTGCGGTGCTCCAAGTCGACGCTGTACCAGCTGGCCGGGAGCAGGGACGACCTCGTCCGGGCGGTCGCGGTGCACTTCTTCCGCGAGGCGACCGGACGGGTCGAGGCCGCGCTGGCCGGCGCCACCACGTCGGGCGAGCGGGTCGAGGCCTACCTGCGCGCGATCGGGCGCGAGCTGCGGCTGGGCTCGCCGGCGTTCTTCGCCGACCTGGCCGCGCCGGGCCCCGGCGGCGAGGTGTACCGGCAGAACACCGCCTTCGCGGCCGAGCGGGTCGGCGCGCTGCTCGCCGAGGGGGCGCGCAGCGGCGAGTTCCGCGCCGTGCACGCGGCGTACGTCACCGACCTGGTCGGCGCGCAGATGGTGCGCATCCAGCAGGGCCAGGTGCGGGCCGCCGCCGGCGTCGACGACGCCACCGCCTACGAGGCCCTCGCCGACCTGGTGCTGCACGGGGTCGCGACGGGCTGACGGGCTGACGGGCTGACGGCTGTCCGCCCGCCGTCGTACGGTGCCCGGGTGCGACGCCGACCCCACGAGAACGTGGCGACCGTGCTGGTCGACCCCGCACGCCTGCGCGCGCTCGAGCTCGCGCTGGTCGAGCGCGACCTGTGGGTCTGGCCCGTCGCCACCGCCCCGATCTGCGTCGACGGGCCGCGCCGGGCGTCCCAGATCCGTCGGCGGATGGTCGAGCAGCGGCAGGGCGCCTGGGACTGCGCCAGCGCGTGGACCCCCGTCTGGGTCTCGTTCGGCGAGTCCTGGCGCACCGACGACGAACCGCTGCCGTGGGCCGCGCACCGCGCGCTGTGGGACGTCCTGGCCGAGCACGCCGCGCACGTGCGGCACCGGCGCCACCTGGGCGGCGTCCCGCGGCTGCCCGTCCCGCGCGACGTGCCGACCGCCGCGGCCGAGGGGAGCGCCTGACCGATGACGCGGTACGCGCTGCTGCTGCGCGGCATCAACGTGGGCGCCTCCACGAAGGTGTCGATGCCGCGGCTGCGCGAGCTCGCCGAGGGCCTCGGCTGGACCGACGTCGGCACCTACATCAACTCGGGCAACCTGTTCGCCGAGTGCGGCCGGGCGTCCGCGGCCGCGGTAGTGCGCGACCTGGAGGCCGCGCTGCACGACGACCTCGGGCGCCGGGTCGACGTCGTCGCCCGCACGCGGCGCCAGCTCGAGGCCGTGGTCGCCGCCAACCCCTTCCCGGACGCCGACCCGAGGTTCCTGCACGTCGCCTTCCTCGCGCGGAAGCCGACCGCGGCCGGGGTGGCCGCGTTCGACGAGGAGCTCGCCCGCCACCCGGAGCGCGGCGCGGTCGTCGGCTCCGACGCGTTCGTCGACTACGTGAACGGCGCCGGCCGCTCGAAGCTGAACTGGGACAAGGTCGCTCGCGGCATGGACGTCAAGGGCACCGCCCGCAACTGGCGCACCGTCCAGGTGCTGCTCGAGCGGACCTGAGCGGTGGCGCAGCGCTGGTGGGCTCCCCCGGTGCCCGACGGCCTGCGCCCGTACGTCCGCGCCCTGCACGGCTACCGCCTCGACGGCGCGGCGCCGGGGGTGCACGTCGGCATGCCGTCGGCGGCGCTCACCGTCGTCGTCGCCCTCGGCGACCCGGTCGTGGTGGCGATGGCGGACGGCGAGCCGCGGCCGTACGCCGCGATGGCGTCCGGGCTGCACGACCGCGCGGCGTCGATCCACCACGACGGCACCCAGCACGGCCTGCAGCTCGACCTGACGCCGGCCGGTGCGCGGGCGCTGCTGGGGCTGCCGGCGTCCGAGCTGGCCGGCCGCGCGGTCGACCTCGGCGACCTGCTCGACCCGCGCGACCGGTACCTGGCCGAGCAGGCCGAGGCGGTCGACGACTGGCCGACCCGCGCCGGGCTGGTCCTGGCCGCGCTGACGCGGCGTCTCGACGGCTCGTCGCGGGCGCGTCCCGAGGTCGAGCAGGCCTGGGAGCACGTGCACCGCACCCACGGGCGCGCCCCGGTGCGGGCGGTCGCCGACGCGGTCGGCTGGTCGACCCGCCACCTGGGCGAGCAGTTCCGCGCCGAGTACGGGCTCGGTGTGAAGACGGCGGCCCGGGTCGCGCGGTTCTCGCGGTCGGCCGCGATGGTGCGACGCGGACGGCTGCCGCTGGCGCAGGTCGCCGACGCGTGCGGGTACGCCGACCAGGCGCACCTCAACCGCGAGTGGCGCGCCCTCACCGGCACCTCGCCCACCCGCTGGCTGGCCGACGACGAGCTCGCATTCGTCCAAGACGACGAGGGCGCCGGGCGTGGAGGGTGACCGCATGACCCACGACGACCGCAGCATCTGGCCCGGACTCACCTACGCCGACCCGCTCGCCGCCCGGGAGTGGTTGCGACGGCTCGGGTTCGAGGACGGCGTGCTCGTCCCGGGCGAGGACGAGGGCACCGTGCAGCACAGCGAGATGCGCTGGCCCGAGGGCGGCCGGGTGATGGTGCACTCCGCGTCCGCGGGCGGTGACCTGCCGGCCACGCACGGCTCCGGCAACTGCTACGTGGTCACCGCCGACCCGGACGCCGTGCACGCCCGCGCCGTCGCCCTGGGCCTCGAGCTGGTCCGGCCGCTCGAGGACACCGACTACGGCTCGCGCGGGTTCACCGTCCGCGACCCCGAGGGCAACGCCTGGAGCTTCGGGACGTATGCCGGCTCCTGACCACCGGGGCTCCCCGGTCGTCCAGCTACCCGGCAGTAGCATCGGCGGCGTGGAGACCGACGTCGTCGTCGTGGGAGCAGGACTGGCCGGGCTCGTCGCCGCCGCGGAGGCGGCCGACGCAGGGCGGCGGGTGGTGCTGCTCGACCAGGAGAACGAGCAGAACCTCGGCGGACAGGCCTGGTGGTCGTTCGGCGGCCTGTTCCTCGTCGACTCGCCCGAGCAGCGCCGGATGGGGATCCGCGACTCGGTCGACCTCGCCTGGCAGGACTGGGAGGGCACGGCCGGCTTCGACCGTCCCGAGGACCACTGGCCGCGCGAGTGGGCGCGCGCCTACGTCGAGTTCGCCGCGGGCGAGAAGCGGTCGTGGCTGCGCGAGCAGGGGCACAGGCTCTTCCCGGTCGTCGGCTGGGCCGAGCGCGGCGGGTACACCGCCACCGGGCCGGGCAACTCGGTACCGCGGTTCCACATCACCTGGGGCACCGGCCCCGGCATCGTCGAGCCGTTCGCGCGCCGGGTGCGCGACCACATCACGTCCGGTCGCGTGGTCGCCCGGCACCGGCACCGCGTCGACGGGCTGGTCGTCACCGACGGGACGGTGACCGGCGTGCGCGGCACCGTGCTCGCACCCGACACCTCGGCCAGGGGCGTCGCCTCGAACCGCGAGGCCGCAGGCGAGTTCGAGATCACCGCGCAGGCGGTGGTGGTCACCAGCGGCGGCATCGGCGGCGACCACGACCTCGTCCGAGCGGCCTGGCCGGAGCGCCTCGGCACCCCGCCGGAGCGGATGCTCACCGGCGTGCCCGCGCACGTCGACGGCCGGATGCTCACGATCACCCGCGACGCCGGCGGCGCGGTCATCAACCCCGACCGGATGTGGCACTACGTCGAGGGCATCGAGAACTGGGACCCCGTCTGGGCCACGCACGGCATCCGGATCCTGCCCGGTCCTTCGTCGCTGTGGCTCGACGGCGCGGGCAACCGGCTGCCGGTGCCGCTGCTGCCCGGGTTCGACACGCTCGGGACGCTGGAGCACCTGCGCCGCACCGGGTTCGACCACTCGTGGTTCGTGCTCAACCAGAAGATCATCGAGAAGGAGTTCGCGCTCTCGGGCTCGGAGCAGAACCCCGACCTCACCGGCAAGGACGTCGGCAAGGTGCTCGAGCGGGTGAAGCCCGGCGCGCCGGGGCCGGTCGAGGCGTTCAAGCGCAACGGCGCCGACTTCGTGGTCGCCTCGACGCTGGCCGAGCTGGTCGCGGGGATGAACGCGGTGACGCCGGACGCCCCGCTCGACCTGGCGAAGGTCGAGCGCGAGGTGGTCGCCCGCGACCGCGAGATGGACAACCCGTTCACCAAGGACCTGCAGGTCGCCGCGCTGCGGGCCACCCGCGCCTACCGCGGCGACAAGCTGATCCGGGTCGCGGCGCCGCACAAGCTGCTCGACCCCAAGGCCGGTCCGCTGATCGCGGTGCGGCTGCACGTGCTCACCCGCAAGACGCTCGGCGGCCTGCACACCGACCTCGACGCGCGGGTGCTCCGCGCGGACGGCGAACCGTTCCCGGGGCTCTACGCCGCCGGCGAGGTCGCCGGGTTCGGCGGCGGCGGCATGCACGGGTACCGCTCGCTCGAGGGCACGTTCCTCGGCGGCTGCCTGTTCTCGGGCCGCGCCGCCGGGCGGGCGGCGGCCGGGGCGACGGCGTAGGCGTCCGAGGCGACCCGCTCCCCCACGGGCGCTAGTCGAGACCGACGGCGGCCGCGTCGTCCGGCGGCTCGCCGAGCGCGGTCGGCTCGTGCCGGGGAGCGGGCTCGGTGGTGAGGTGCGCCGCCGTGATGCGGTCGGTGCGGAACCAGCGGTAGCCCTCGCGCAGCCGGCACCACCCGGCGAGGTACCAGTGCCCGCCGGTGAGGGCGAGCAGCACGGGCTCGACGTCGCGCTCGCTCGTCGCGCCGGTCGAGGAGCGGAACCGGATCGAGAGCACCACGCGTCGTCGCACGGCCTCCTCGACCGTCCTGGCCGTCCGCGGCCGGCGACGCCCGGCGCCGCGCACCCAGACCCGGCTCGCGACGTCCCGGGCGCGGTCGCGCTCGGCCCGCGGCATCGCCTGCAGCAGCTTGGCGAGCGCGGTGCGGCCGTCGGCCGCGAACGGCAGGTCGCGGACGGCAGTCAGGGCGACGGCGATCGAGACCGCCTCCGCCGCGGTGATGTTCACCGGCGGCAGCGTCGCCTCGGCGTCGAGCACGTAGCCGCCACCGGGTCCCGGCTGCGCCCACACCGGGCGCCCGGCCTGCTGCAGGGCCGAGACGTCGCGCTTGATCGTGCGCGTCGACACCTCGAGGTGGCGGGCGAGCTGGTCGGCGGTGCGCCCGTGCGGACCGGCCAGCCGCAGCGACTCGACGATCGCGTAGAGCCGGTCGGTGCGGTTCACGTCCCTCCGGGCAAATGGTGACAGCACGGTGCCATCGCAGGGTGCCAGGCTAGTCGCATGACGACCTCGACGGCAGCCCTGACCACCACCGGCACCACCACCTTCGAGCGCGACGGCCGCACGGTCGCCGTGCACGTCCTCGCCGCCGGGTCGCCCGGAGCCCGCGTCGTGGTGCTGTGCCACGCGGCGCCGGGCAGCGGCCTGCTCGACCCCGACCCGGCCGAGACCGCCGGGCGCGACGTCACCCTGGTCGCGGTCGACCGGCCCGGCTACGGCGGCTCCGACCCGGTTCCGGACGGCGCGTGGTCGACCGTCGACGGCGCGGCCGACGACGTCGACGCCGCGCTCGACCGGCTGGGCTTCGGCGGTCCGGTCGGCGCGGGCGGCTGGTCGGCGGGTGGCCGCGTCGCGGC
>NZ_BAAHAF010000160.1:0-7414 GCF_054777815.1 Angustibacter speluncae
CTCGACCTCGCCCGCCGGGGCGGCGTCGTCGGAGACGCTGCCCCCTCGTCTGCGCGCCTTCGTCGGCGACGCCACCCCCGTGGACGAGCTCGCAGCCGTGACCGGCCGTCCCGGCGCGGCACCGGTGCGCGTGGCCGTGCCGCTCACCGCCGGGGACGAGGGGGTCCGCGCCGCGGCCGCCGTGGACGCCCTCGAGCGCTCCGGCGGCCTCGACCGGGGCCTGCTGCTCGTCGTCGTGCCCACCGGCAGCGGGTGGGTCAACCCGGCCGTCGTCGAGGCCGCCGAGCTGGTCACCGCCGGCGACGTCGCGAGCGTCGCCGTGCAGTACGACGACCGGCCGAGCTGGCAGGCGTTCCTCACCGGCGGCGGGGCGCTCGCCGCGGTGCAGACCGGCGCGCTCCTGGACGCCCTCCAGGACGAGCTCGCCGACCGCCCGTCCCGGCCCCGGGTGGTGCTCTACGGCGAGAGCCTCGGCGCGGTCGGCGGGCTGCCCGCGTCCGGCCACCCGCTCGTGGACGGCGCCGTCTGGTCCGGGGTCCCGCACGCCGCCCGGCACCTGGTCGAGGCGGTCGCCGGCCGCGAGCGCGTCCACGTCGTCGAGCACGGCGACGACCCGGTGCCCGCCTGGTCGCCGCGCCTGCTGCTGGGCCCGACCGACGGCTGGGACCGCGGCTGGGTGCCGTTCGCGTCGTTCTGGGGCGCCACCGGCGACCTGCTCGGCTCGCTCGACCAGCCGGTCGGCCACGGTCACCGGTACGGGCCCGAGCTGGTGCCCGCCCTCGCGGACGCCGCCGGTGCCGACGTCCCCGCGGCCGTCGTCCGCGCGGCGCAGGAGGCGGTCGGCGACGGGCGGTGACCCGCTGGCTACGGTGACCGGGTGGAGGGAGCGGGTCCGGTGGTCGTCGTGGCGGTGGCCGCCCTCGGCACGCTCGCGCTGCTGGTCCGCGCGGTGCTCGTGCGGGGCGAGCCGTGGTGGTCGCGGTGGCCCGCGGTCGTCGGTGGCCTGCTCGTCGTGCTGTCGCTGCTGGCGGGCGCCCCGCGCCTCGCCACCGCCCTCGGTGCGCTCGTGCTGGTGGTCGGCCTGGTGCTGCAGCTGGTCTGGAGCTACCGCCGCGGCCGCTACCTCGAGGACGACGTCGCCGGCCTGTGGCGCCGGGTCCGCGGCCGGCCCGAGCCCACCCGCCGCCGCCACCGGGCCCGGGACGAGGACTGAGGGCCCACTAGGGTCGTGCCGGACGTCCCCGCGCCGCTGGGCGCACGACCCGAGGAGCCGAGCACCGTGAGCGAGAACCCCACCGAGCGCAGCCTGGTGCTGGTCAAGCCCGACGGGGTCGCCCGCGGCCTCACCGGCGAGGTGCTGCGCCGCATCGAGGCGAAGGGGTACCGGCTGGTCGAGGTGCGCCTGCGCACCGCCACCCGCGAGCTGCTCGCCGACCACTACGCCGAGCACGAGGGCAAGCCGTTCTACGAGCCGCTCGTCGAGTTCATGCTGTCCGGGCCGGTCTGCGCCGTCGTGATCGAGGGCCAGCGCTGCATCGAGGGCTTCCGCTCGCTCGCCGGCGCGACCGACCCCACCGCCGCGGCGCCCGGCACGATCCGCGGCGACCTCGGCCGCGACTGGGGCCTGGCCGTGCAGCAGAACCTCGTGCACGGCTCGGACTCGCCCGAGTCGGCCGCCCGCGAGATCGCGATCTGGTTCGGCGAGGCCTGAGCCGCTCACGGGGGAAGGTCCGGCACCACCTGGGTGCCGGACCTTCCCCGGTCCCGTCCCCGGCGCGGCCCGCGTACCCTTGACCGGTACGTCGTCCCCGTCCGGAAGGCTTCCCCATGCACGGCCAGTCGATCTTCGACCGGCTCGAACCGCTGCTCGCCCAGGTCTCCAAGCCGGTGCAGTACGTCGGCGGCGAGCTGAACGCGACGGTCAAGGAGTGGGACTGCGGCGGTGAGCACACCGTCCGCTGGGCGCTGATGTACCCGGACGCCTACGAGGTCGGGGTGCCCAACCAGGGCACGATGATCCTGTACGAGGTGCTGAACGAGCGCGACGACGCCCTGGCCGAGCGCTCCTACGCCGTCTGGCCCGACATGGAAGCGCTGATGCGCGAGCACGGCGTGCCCCAGTTCACCGTCGACGCGCACCGCGAGCTCGCGGACTTCGACGTGTTCGGGCTGTCGTTCTCGACCGAGCTCGGCTACACGAACATGCTCACCGCGCTCGACCTCGCGGGCATCCCGCTGCACGCGGCCGACCGCACGGTCGACCACCCCGTGGTGCTGGCGGGCGGGCACGCGGCGTTCAACCCCGAGCCGATCGCCGACTTCGTCGACGCCGCCGTGATCGGCGACGGCGAGGAGGCCGTGCTGCTCATCACCGACGCGGTGAAGGGCTGGAAGGCCGAGGGGCGTCCGGGCGGTCGCGACGAGCTGCTGCTGCGCCTCGCGCGCACCGGCGGCGTGTACGTGCCCCGGTTCTACGACGTCGAGTACCTGCCGGACGGCCGCATCCGCAAGGTGGCGCCGAACCGTCCGGGCGTGCCGTGGCGGGTCAGCAAGCACACGGTCATGGACCTGGACGAGTGGCCGTACCCGAAGCAGCCGCTGGTGCCGCTCGCCGAGTCGGTGCACGAGCGGATGAGCGTCGAGATCTTCCGCGGCTGCACCCGGGGCTGCCGGTTCTGCCAGGCCGGCATGATCACCCGCCCGGTCCGCGAGCGCTCGCTCGAGGGCATCGGGCAGATGGTCGAGAAGGGCCTGGCCGCAACCGGTTTCGAGGAGGTCGGCCTGCTCAGCCTGTCGAGCGCCGACCACTCCGAGATCGGCGAGGTCACCAAGCAGCTCGCCGACCGCTACGAGGGCACGAACACCGGCCTGTCGCTGCCGTCGACGCGCGTCGACGCGTTCAACATCGACCTGGCGAACGAGCTGTCCCGCAACGGACGTCGCTCCGGCCTCACGTTCGCGCCCGAGGGCGGCAGCGAGCGGATGCGCAAGGTGATCAACAAGATGGTCACCGAGGACGACCTCATCCGCACCGTCGCCACGGCGTACTCGAACGGCTGGCGGCAGGTGAAGCTCTACTTCATGTGCGGCCTGCCCACCGAGACCGACGACGACGTGCTGCAGATCGCCGACCTCGCCAAGCGGGTCATCGCCACCGGCCGGCAGGTGTCCGGGCAGAGCGACATCCGCTGCACCGTCAGCATCGGCGGGTTCGTCCCCAAGCCGCACACGCCCTTCCAGTGGGCCCCGCAGCTCGGCCACGAGGAGACCGACGCCCGGCTGCAGAAGCTCCGCGACGCGATCCGGTCCGACCGCAAGTACTCGCGCGCCATCGGGTTCCGGTACCACGACGGCAAGCCGGGCATCGTCGAGGGACTCCTCTCGCGCGGCGACCGCCGGGTCGGCAGCGTCATCGAGGCGGTCTGGCGCGACGGCGGCCGGTTCGACGGCTGGAGCGAGCACTTCTCCTTCGACCGCTGGATGGAGCAGGCGTCGACCGCGCTCGCCCCGTTCGGCGTCGACGTCGACTGGTACACCACCCGCGAGCGCGACTTCGCCGAGGTCCTGCCCTGGGACCACCTCGACTCCGGTCTCGACAAGGACTGGCTGTGGGAGGACTGGCAGGACAGCGTGAACGAGGTCGAGGTCGAGGACTGCCGCTGGTCCCCGTGCTTCGACTGCGGCGTCTGCCCGCAGATGGATACCGAGATCCAGATCGGCCCCACCGGTCGGAACCTGCTGCCGCTCAGCGTGGACGGCCAGCCGCGACGTCAGGCGCTGCTCGACCGGGCCTGACGCGTCACCGCACCGGCGCTGCCCGGGTGCCACCATGCCGCGATGGCGACGGTGACGGAACGGTTCGAGGCGCTCGACCCGCGCCGGTGGACGGCGGCGTACCTGCCCGCCTGGAGCTCGACGCACGACGCGCAGGCGACCTGGGACCTCGTGCCGGACGGCCTGCGCCTTCGCGTCCCGGACGAGCACCCGCTCTGGTGCCCGGAGCGCCACCCGGATCCGTTGCTCAAGGTGTCCGGCGTGCAGAGCGGCACCTGGTCGGGCCCGGTGGGCGGCACCCGCGGCCAGCAGCCGTTCCGCGAGGGACTCACCGTGACCGAGGAGCAGCGCGAGCAGCGCGGCCTGGTGTGGCGGTACGGCCGCGTCGAGGTGACCTGCCGTGCCGTCGTCGGACCGAGCTCGATGTTCTCGGCCTGGATGATCGGGTTCGAGGACGAGCCCGACCGATGCGGCGAGCTGTGCCTGGTCGAGGTGTTCGGCGACTCGGTCGGTGCCGACGGGACGGTGGCGGTCGGCTGCGGCGTGCACGCGTTCCGCGACCCCGCGCTCACCGAGGAGTTCTCCGCGGACCCCGTCGCCCTCGACGTCGGCGAGCGGCACACCTACGCGGTCGAGTGGACGCCGGACGGCACGACCTTCGAGCTCGACGGCCGCACGGTGCGGCGGTCGGCGCAGTCGCCGCGCTACCCGATGCAGCTCGAGCTCGCGGTGTTCGACTTCCCCGGGCGGGGTCCGCGCCCGCAGGTGCCGGAGCTGGTCGTCGAGTCGGTGGTCGTCGAGAGCGACGAGCTGGTCGACGGCGCCGCCTGAGGTCGCGCCTCAGCCGCCGAACCGCTTGCGGCGGCGACGACGACGGGTGCGGTACAGCGCGTCCGACAGCAGCAGCGCCAGCACGCAGCCCGCCCAGCCGACCCACGGCACCTCGACCCGCGTCGACAGCCGGAACAGGGGCACCGAGAACAGCAGGCACAGCACCATCCCCACCAGCAGCGGGTCGACCCCGGGCTCGCGCGCGGGGTCGACCGGCGACTCCTTGCGCACGACGAGGAAACCGACCCACGCCAGCGGCAGCACCACCAGCAGGGCGAGCAGGCCGAGCACGGTGCCGAGGTCGACGTCGACGGCGATGAGCACCCCCTGCACCACCACCAGCAGGGTCATCAGCCAGAACCCGATCCGCAGCGGGAACGTGAGCTCGTCGTCGAACGCGACGATCGCGTCGTGCCGGGACGGGTCGAGCCGCGCCGCCTCGAGGTAGGCCTCCTGCCGGTGCGAGGAGGGCGCGTCGTAGTCGGCCTTCGCGCGCAGCACGTGCGCGTCCGGGTCGTGCGGGTCGAGCTCGAGCGCCCGCTGCACCAGCGCCAGCGTCGCCGCGACCTGGCGCTTGTCGAACGGGTTGGTCTGGTCGTGCGCGACCTCGGCGAGCAGCAGCGCCGCCGCCGCCGACTGCGGCGCCAGCGCGACGGCCTGCTCGGCCGCCTCGCGCGTGGGTCCCCGCTTCGCGACGGTGTCCTTGAGCACCTGGGCGTGGGCGAGCCAGGTCGCGGCGTCGAGCGGGGCCACCTCGACGGCGTGCCCGGTGAGGCGGCGCGCCTCGCGCCAGCGCAGGGGGTTCACCGACAGCGCCAGGCCGAGCAGGCACAGCGCCTCGGGGTCGTCGGGCTCGGCGGCCACCGCCTGCCGCAGCAGCCGGACGCCCTCGTCGGCGTCGGCCGGGTCGCCGGTGGACAGCAGCAGCCGCGCGCACGCGCGCAGCAGATCGGGGTCGCCGGGTGCCTGCGCGAGCAGCGGCAGCAGCAGGTCGAGGCCCTCGCGGGTGCGTCCGGTCTCGTCGAGCAGCTCGGCGCGCTCGATCGCGTGCTCGAGCCCGTACGGGGCGTCCGGGTCCACCCGAGCACGCTAGCGAGCGGCCGTGGGGTCGGCGGGAGGCGTCCACAGCCGGTCGTGGCGGGTGCGGCAGGATGGACGACCGTGGCACGCCGACCCGAGGGGCCCCCTCCTCCGCCGCCGGTGCAGAAGCTGCGGATCCGGTACACCAAGCGGTCCCGCCTGCGGTTCACCAGCGCCCGCGACTTCCAGCGCGCCCTCGAGCGCGCGCTGCGCCGCGCCGAGGTGCCGATGGCCTACTCGGCCGGGTTCACGCCGCACCCGAAGATCTCCTACGCGAACGCCGCGCCCACGGGCGCGGCGAGCGAGGCCGAGTACGTCGAGATCTCGGTCGTCGAACGGGTCGACGCCGACGCCCTGCGGGTCGCGCTGGACGAGGCGCTCCCACCCGGCCTGGACGTCGTCGACGTGGTCGAGGCCGGACCCGGCGGGCTCGCCGAGCGGCTGCAGGCGGGGGAGTGGGAGCTGGTCCTGCCCGGCCTGCGCCGCGAGGACGCCGCGGCCGCCGTCGAGGCGTTCCTCGCACGCGACAGCGTGCTGGTCGAGCGCGTCACCAAGTCCGGACGGCGCGAGGCGGACGCCCGCGCGGCGGTGGTGCTGCTGGAGGTGCTGGCGCCCGGCGAGGCGGTCGCCGACCTCGGGCGAGCCGCGGTGGCGGCCGGCGGCCCCTGTGCGATACTCCACCTGGTCGTCCGGCACGCCACACCTGCCGTGCGACCCGACGACGTCCTGACCGCGCTCCACGCGGTGGCCGACCTCGCGCCCGTGTCACCACCCCAGGTGACGCGGCTGGCGCAGGGGCCGCTCGACGAGGGGACGAGGACCGTGGCCGACCCACTGGCCCCGGACCGGGAGGTCGCCGCCGGAGGGCACCGCGAGCCGCGAGGCGACGCGAGCCCGCCGGACTGACCACGACTTCCGCCGTGGCCCCGCCCCGCGGGCTGCGGCGACTGACCACCTCGGGCCCGCGGTGCGGCCGGGCCGGGGACGAACGGGAGCGACCCGTGAGCGACGAGACGACCGACGCCGGCACCACCACCGGGACCGACGCACCGACGGGCGCCGAGCCGCCCGCGAAGGCGCCACGCAAGCGGGCGCCGCGCAAGAAGGCGGTGGCCCCGCAGCAGGCGCCGCCGGCCACCGAGCCGGCCGAGGAGCCTGCCGCCGAGCGACCCGCCGTCGAGCAGTCCGGTGGCGCGGACGAGCCACCCGCCCCGCCGAAGAAGGCGGCGCGCAAGCGCACCCGCAAGGCCACCGCGCCCGCCGCGACCCCCGAGCCCGCCGCCGAGGTGCAGGCCGGGACCGCGACCCCGGCCGACACCCCGACCGAGCAGGCACCCACCGTCGACGACGCGGCGGCGTCCGCCGCTCCCGAGGGCGGTGAGGACGCGCCGAAGCCGCGCCGCAAGCGCGCCCGCGCCACCCGACCCGCGGCCGCACCGGTCGCGAGCGAGGACCAGCCCGCGGCCGCCGAGCCGCAGCAGCTCGAGCCGGTCCCCGCGACGGAGCCGGGCGAGCCCGTCGCCGACGAGGACGACGACGTCGAGGAGACCGACGCCGACGAGGCGCAGGACGCCGCCGAGGAGGCCGCGCCCGCCGGGGTCTTCGCCCCGCTGTTCCAGGCGCCGCAGCCCACGACGCCGCGCCGCCGCCGGGCCGCCACCCGTCCAGCCGGTGCGCCGTCCCCGGCGGCGCAGGACGAGCCGGCGCAGGACGAGCCGGCGCTGGAGCC
>NZ_BAAHAF010000161.1:0-1931 GCF_054777815.1 Angustibacter speluncae
GGTCCGGCCGGCGGGCGCCCGGCGCTGGCGCACGGTCGCGGCCGGGGTGGCCGCGGTGCTGGTGGTGGGCGGGGCCGGTGCCGCCGTCGCCAGCGAGAACGCGCTGCCCGGCAGCCCGCTCTACCCGCTGAAGCGCCAGGTCGAGGACCTGCGGCTGTCGCTCACCTCGCCCGGCGAGGCCCGCGGCGGGGCCGAGCTCGACCTCGCCCGCGAGCGGCTCGAGGAGGCCGAGCGGCTCACCGTCGACGGCGGCGGCTCGCTGTCGGCCGAGCGCGAGGACGCCGTCCGCGGCGCCCTCGAGGAGTTCGGCGGCAGCGCGCGCACCGGCATCGACGCCCTCGGGCGCGACTACGCCGAGCGGGGCGATCCCGCCGCGCTCGGTGCGATCGACGCCTTCCTGGACGAGTCGCTGCCGCTGCTCGAGCGGCTCCGGACGATGGCGCCGGCGAGCCTGCACCCGGCCATCGACGCGCTGCTGCTCGAGCTCGGCGGCCAGCGGGTCGACCTGGCCGACGCCGTCGCGAGCTGCGGACCGGCCTGCCGCGACCTCGACGTCGTCGTCGCCGAGCCCGCACCCGGCACCACCACCTCGCCCGGCAGCGTGCCGACCCAGGTGGCGCCGGGCGGCGGGCCGGTGGCGTCGACGCCGGTGGCCGTGCCGCCGGTCACCTCGACCCCGGGCGGCGGGCTGCTCGACCCGCTCGACCCGCTCGTCGACCCCCTGCCCCTCGACCCGGTGCAGACGCTGGTCGACGACCTGCTGCCGGCGCCGAACCCGTCGAGCACCCCGCTGCTGCCGCTGCCGCCGCTGCCCACGGTGAGCCTGCCGCCCCTGCTGCCGTCGGCGACCTCGACGCCCGCACCGACGCAGAGCCCCTGCCTGCTGCCGCTGCTCGGCTGCGGCTGACCACCCCGGACCCGTTGCGGCGCAACGGCTCGCGGGATCCGTCCGTCAGAAGAAGACGGACCGGCGCTGCATGAGCAGCGAGTACAGCGTCTGCTGGATCGTCTCGCGCACCTGGTCGGTGACGTCGAAGATCATCATCGGGTCGTCGGCCGCGCCGTCGCCCGCGTCGTCGGTGGGGATGGGCTCGCCGAACTCGATCAGCCACTTCGACGGCAACGGCACCAGGCCGAGCGGCCCGAGCAGCGGCCAGGTCGGCGTGATCGGCGCGTACGGGACGCCGAGCAGCCGGGCGACGGTGCGGCTGTTGCCGAGGATCGGGTAGATCTCCTCGGCCCCGACGATCGCGCAGGGGACGATCGGCGCCTTCGTGCGCAGCGCCGCGGACACGAACCCGCCGCGGCCGAACCGCTGCAGCTTGTACCGCTCGCTGAAGGGCTTGCCGATGCCCTTGAAACCCTCGGGCCACACGCCGACCAGGTGGCCGCCGGCCAGCAGCCGCTCGGCGTCGGCGTTCGCGGCCAGGGTCGAACCGGACTTGCGCGCGATGTCGCCCACGACGGGCGTCGCGAACACCAGGTCGGCGCCCAGCATCCGCAGGTGCCGGCGGGCCGGGTGCTCGTCGCGGACGGCGACCTGCGTCATCAGGGCGTCGAGCGCGACCGTGCCCGAGTGGTTGGCGACCACGAGCGCACCCCCCTCGGACGGGACGTGCTCGATGCCGCGCACCTGCACCCGGAACCAGTGCCGGTAGAGCGGGCGCAGCACGGCCAGCAGCACGGTGTCGGTGAGCTCGGGGTCGAAGCCGAACTCGTCGACCTCGTAGTCGCCGGTGAGCCGCCGGCGCAGGAACGCCAGCGCCTCGGCCACCTTGCGCTCGAGGTCGCTCGGCGAGGCCGTCCCGGCGGCGTCGCGGGCGAGCCGCTCGCCGAGCTCGCTCGCCTCGGCCCCGAGCCGGTCGGTGTCGAGCCGCTGGCGGGCCGCGGACGGGCGGGGCTGGGTGCGCGCGCGTCGCGGCGCGGGCGGG
>NZ_BAAHAF010000162.1:0-17547 GCF_054777815.1 Angustibacter speluncae
GCGCGGACGGGCTCCGCGGCGGCCGCGTCACCGTCCGCGCGTGCACCGGCGACCGGGAGCACGAGCACGCGGGCGCGGCGGCCCTCGTCCGGGGCCGGTGCGTCGGGCACCCACCCGCGGGGCGCGGAGGACGGGCTCGTGGTGGCAGGCACCCGGCCACCCTGGGTCCGCGGACCGACGACGGCCCCGCTCGCGGGCGCGGCCTGTGGACGACGGCCCGTCCGCGGGGGCTGTGGACGACGCGAGCGTGCAGCCGGTCAGGGCACAGTCAGCGCGTACCGGCGGCCGGCGCGACGACCAGGCCGACCGTGCCCGGACCGACGTGGGCACCGACGACGGCACCGACCTCCTGCACCGGGATCTCGCCGGCGCCGGGGACCGCCGCAGCCACCAGCGCGGCGAGCTCGTCCGCCCGCTCGCGGTTGGCCAGGTGGTGCACCACGACGTCGACGGCGGCCCCGTCGGTCGACGCGGCGGCGACCTCCGCCAGCCGGGCCAGGGCGCGTCCGGCGGTGCGGACCCGCTCGAAGGGCTCGACCGACCCGTCGACCAGCTCGAGCAGCGGCTTCACCGCGAGCGCCGACCCGAGCAGCGCCTGGGCCGCGCCGATCCGCCCGCCGCGGCGCAGGTGCTCGAGGGTGTCGACGTAGAACCACATCCGGACCCGGTCGGCGTGCTCGCGCGCCACCCGGGCCACGGCCTCGCCGTCGAGCCCGTCGGCGGCGGCGCGCGCCGCCGTGAGCACCGTCAGGCCGAGGCCCATCGCCAGCGAGCGGGAGTCGACCACGTGCACCGGCACCGGCGCGTTCCGCGCCGCGAGCCTCGCCCCGGCGCAGGTGCCCGACATCTGGCCGGACAGGTGCACCGACACGACCTCGGTGGCGCCCTCGTCGGCCAGCCGCCGGTACGCGGCGAGCAACGCCGTCGGCGCCGGCCGCGAGGTCGTCACGGGGGTGCGCCGCCGCAGCGCCTCGACCAGGTCGGACCCGCTCACCTCGGGCTCGGGGTGCGGCACCCCGCCGACGACGACCTCGAGCGGGACGACGACCACGCCCGCACCGGACGCGACGTCGGAGGGCAGGTAGGCGGTGGAGTCGGTGACGACCCCGACCCGGGACGTGCCGTCGCCGTCCCCGCGCGGGGCGGGGGCGGGGTCCGGCGGCACGTCCCGAGCCTAGGGCGCCGCAGGCACGTCATCCCAGCGGGAGGCGCACCTCGGCCGACGGGCCGGTGCGGACGGTCGGGGTGCCGGCCCCGAGCGCGCTCCACACCTCGACCCGCACCGTCCCGGACCGCAGGTCGCCCAGGGACCCGGAGGAGGACGCGAGACCGGCTGCCTGCGTGTACGTCTCGTCCCCGGGGACGGGATCGGTCGCGAAGTAGCGGTAGGTCTCGACGCGCTCCCACGAGCCGTCGCCGGTCAGGTCGAACGACACACGCACCTGCGCCGCAAGACCCACCTGCGTCCCGGCGTCGACCGGGACGGAGAAGCGGGTGGTCCCGCCGTCGTGCTCGCCGGTGACGCCGGTGGCGGTGAAGACCACCGGCCGGTACGGCGTCCCGTCGCGGTTGACGCCCTCGGCCGAGGCCAGGGTGACGCGTCCGTCCGAGCCCCCGTCGCCGAGCGTCCCGTCCTGCTGCAGGTGCAGCACCGCGCTGGTCGGCGGGTCGGTGGGCGGGTCCGTGGGCGGGTCCGTGGGCGGGTCGGTCGGCGGGTCCGTCGGCCCCGTCCCGCCGGTGCCCGCTCCCCCGGACCAGGTGAACCGTCCGGACGTCGCGGTCTGCCCGGGCTGGACGGTGAGGCTCGTGCCGTCCGAGAACCGCACCGTCAGCGGCGACGACGACACGTTCGACGCGACGTACGTGCGCTGCCCGCCGTCGGAGAACACCGCCGAGAGCGGGTGGTCGGCGCGCACCGAGGTGTCGACCGTGCCGAGCGCGGCGAGGTTGCGGATCCAGTGCCACGTGTGCGCCCGGCTCTCGCCCTCCTCGACGGCGTACCCGGGGTCGGCCTGCAGGGCCGCGAGGGCGCGGTCGCCGTCGCCGAGAGCGAGGAAGCTCCACAGCACGTCCTTCCAGACGCCGGGCGGCCCTCCGTTCACCTGCTGCATGTGGTCGTAGTTGCGCACCACGTAGTCCGGACGGTGGCCCAGGTACAGGTGGCCGCCGGTGACGGGCAGCATGTTGATGCCCTGGATCATCTCGGGCTCGGCGCTGAACCACGTGGAGTACGAACCGCCGTCGCCCCAGACGATGCCGACGGTCTCGTGCCCGAAGCCGTCCGGGAACGCGGTGCCGGCCGAGTCGAACCAGTAGCTCTGGATCGCCCGCGCCTGCGTCGTCCAGAGGTACACGCCGGCGTCGCGGACGGCTGTGTCGCCGGTGACCTGCCCCCACTGGATCAGGGCGTTCGCGAAGTTCATGCCCTCGGACGACGACTCCTGGTTGTTGCCCGCCGCGAACGCTCCGTGGCCCGACGCCCAGTCGTGGCCGGCGTAGATGTCGAAGTCGCGCAGGTACGGGAACCGCGTCTCGTTGCGGTCGTAGCCGTTGGCGTCGCGGATGAGCAGGTCGACCATGCCGCCGTAGCGCTCGTCCGAGGCCCACTGCGGGTCGAACCGGGCGAGGGTCGCGGCGGCCGCGACGAAGTAGCCGTAGTGGAAGTGGTGGTCGTTCAGCTCCTGGTCGGACCCGTACGAGGCGGGGTAGCCGATGAGCGTGCCCCACCCGGCGTCGTAGCCGAACACGCGCTCGGACTTCCCGGGTGTCGCGGTGAACCACTCCGTCAGCGTCGAGCGGATGGCGCCCAGCGCGGCGTCGCGCGTCTGGGTGTCCCCGACCTGGTCCGCGATCTCGGCGATCCGGGCGGCGCGGCCGAGACCCTTGCCCTGCCAGTAGGTGTCGAGCTTCCCGTCGTTCTTCATCGGGTCGGACCGCTCGGCCGCCAGGAGCTGCAGCAGCCGGTCGCGGTCGGCGCCGGACGAGGTGGCGACGGCGGGGACCTCGGGCAGCGTGCCGGTGAAGGTGTCCGACGTGGTGAACGAGGACGCGCCGACCAGCACCGGCATCGGGCCGCGGGGCGAGGTGTAGCGCTGCGCGATCGGCGTGGCGCCGGTGAGCACCTGCGCCTGGTGCGGGTACAGGGCCGCGACGGTGCCCGTGCCGCCCTCGGTGCGGAACGCGTAGCCGACCCGCACGGCGGCGGTCGCCGGGTCGTAGTCGTAGGTCATGGTGGTGCCGGTGACCACGTTGTAGGCGTAGGCGCCGAACGCGTCGGCCAACGAGACCCGCTCGGCGACAGGGGTTCCCGACGAGGTCGGCAGCACCGCCACCGAGTAGCGGCCGCTGCTGCCGAGCGGTGCCGTGAAGGTCCCACCCGACTGCGTCCAGGACGACCCGGGCGGCGCGAACGCCACGTAGTCGGCACCACCGGCGCGGATGCCGAGCCGCGCGCCGTCGCGCAGCCACACCTCGGCGCCGGACGTCGTGAGCCGGGCGTCACCGCCGGTGGCCCGGTAGTACGAGAACGGCAGCCCGTGGCCGATCGTGGCGCGCAGCGTCTGGTCGCCGTCCGACCAGGCGGCGGTGACCGTCCAGTCCGACCAGTCCGCGACGCGCACGTCGGGCGCCGAGAGGCCGGTCACGCCGGCGACCAGGTCCTCGCCGTAGGGGAAGTGGTACTCCGAGACGCCCTGCGGCGAGCCGGAGATCGCTGCGGTCGTCGTGTAGCTGATGCCGAGGCCGCCCGCGTTCGGCTGGTACGACGCGGGGTGGGCGTGCAGCGGCTCGCTGAACGCGCAGCTCAGCCGCTTGTACGCCAGCGGCGACCACCAGTCGTTGGTCGGCAGCGGACCGGACGGCGCGTCGGAGGTGAGCCACTGCCGCGGGTTCGCCGCCAGGTCGCCGCAGCCCGAGGGCACCGGCCCCACCCGGTCGGTGGTGTAGCTGCCCGCACCGACCTGCACCGGCCCCGCCGCCTGGGCGCCACCGGCAACCGCGACGAGGCCCGTCCCGGCCAGCACGACGGACGCGAGCGCCGCGAGCGCCCTGCCGCCCCTGATCCGCACGGCCCTGATCCGCACGGCCCTGTTCCGCGCGGTGCGTGCGCCTGCCGTGGAGGTGCGTCCCATCGTCTGCCCCGATCGTCGAACGTCGTCGTCCGCTGTGAGAGCGCTCTCAGCACGGACGAAACTAGACAGGTGGGGCGGATCGGGTCAAGAGGTCGTCGTCATCTCGCGCGCACGCGATCTGAGCGAGGCGTCCGATCACTTCGCGAGGCGGGCACGCCACGTCCAGTGGCCGTCCACCAACTGAACGTGGTGAACGAACAAGGGACTCAGGCGGAGTCGCGGACGACGAGCTCGGCGTCGAACACCTGCGAGCGCGCCGTGGCGGTGCCGTCGCGACGCCCGGCGAGCTGCTCCAGCAGCAGGTCGACGGCGCCGTGGGCCATCGCGGCCACGGGATTCACCACGGTCGTGAGCGGCGGCGTCGTCTCCTGGGCGAGGGCGAAGTCGTCGAAGCCCACCACCGCGACGTCGTCCGGCACCCGCCGTCCGGCCGCCGCCAGGGCGTCGAGCGCTCCGAGCGCCATCACGTCGGAGGCGACGAACAGGCCGTCGAGGTCGGGGTGGGCGTCGAGCAGCGCGGTGGTCGCGGCGCGTCCCCCGGCGCGGGTGAAGTCGCCCTCCCCCACGGCGTCGTCAGGCAACCCGGCGCCGACCACGCCCTCGCGCCAGCCACCGAGCCGGTCGGCGCCGGCGCTCATGTCCTGCGGACCGGTCACCGTCCCGATCCGCCGGCAGCCGCGCGCGAGCAGCCGCTGGACCGCCACCCGTCCGCCCGCGACGTTGTCGACGTCGACGAACGGCGTCGCCGCCGAGGAGTTCCACGGCCGGCCGATGAACACGTGCGGGATGTCCATCTGCCCCATCGCCTCGACCAGGCCGTCGCCCTGGTGGTGCGACACGACGACCGCGCCGTCGGTGTGGCCGCCGCGCAGGTACCGCACCATCCGCTCGACGCCCTCGTCGCGCTGGCGGATGAGCAGCACCATCTGCAGGCCGGTCGGCGCGAGGGCGCGCGCGACGCCGTGCAGCGTCCCGGCGAAGAACGGGTCGGAGAAGACCATCGAGTGCGACTCGGGCACCACGACGGCGATCGAGTCGGTGCGGCGCGTCACCAGGCTGCGGGCCGCGAGGTTCGGCGTGTAGCCGAGCTCGCGCACCGCGTCGTCGACGGCGCGCTGGGCCGCGGCGCTCACCTTCGACCCGCCGTTGACGGCCCGCGACACCGTCGCGCGCGACAGGCCGGCGAGCGCGGCCACCTCCTCGAGCGTCGGCGGACCGGAGCGGCGACCCGCCGCCCCCGTCCGCCCGGCGCCCTCGCCGGTGCCCGCGCCCGCCACGATCAGCCCGGGACGACGTTGACGATCTTCGGGGCCCGGACGATCACCGTGCGCGGGGGCACGTCGCCGAGCAGCGCCGCGACCGCGGGCAGCGCCAGGGCCTGCTCGCGCAGCTCGTCCTCCCCGATCTCGGGCGAGACCTCCAGCCGGCCGCGCACCTTGCCCGCGACCTGCACGACGCACGTGACCGTCTCCTGCACCAGCAGCGACCGGTCGACCTCGGGGAACCCGGCCAGCGCGACGCAGGGCTCGTGGCCCAGCCGCGCCCACAGGTCCTCGGCCGTGTACGGCGCGAACAGGCTCAGCAGCACCGCGACCACCTCCGACGCCTCGCGCACCGCGGGGTCGGCGCCGCCGACGCCGCTGTCGATCGCCTTGCGGGTGGCGTTCACCAGCTCCATCAGGCGGGCGACGACGACGTTGAACTTCAGCTGCTCGACCAGCGCCAGGCTGTCGTCCAGCGTCCGGTGCGTGATCGCGCGCAGGTCGCGGTCGCCCGTGGTCGGGTCGGCGCCGACCGGCGAGGTGACGTCGGCACCCAGCCGCCACGCCCGCGCCAGGAACCGCGCGGAGCCGGACGGGGACACGTCGGCCCAGTCGATGTCGTCCTCGGGCGGGCCCGCGAACGCCATCGTCAGCCGGACGGCGTCGACGCCGTGCTCGTCCAGCTGCTCGCTCAGCCGCACCAGGTTGCCGCGCGACTTGCTCATCGCGGAGCCGTCCATGACGACCATGCCCTGGCCCAGCAGCCGGGTGAACGGCTCGTCGAAGTCCAGCATCCCCAGGTCGCGCAGCGCCTTGACGAAGAAGCGCGAGTACAGCAGGTGCAGGATCGCGTGCGAGATGCCGCCGACGTACTGCTCGACCGGCGCCCACTGGCGCACGTCGTCGCTGTCGAACGGCACGTCGTCGCGGCCCGGCGAGCAGAACCGCAGGAAGTACCAGGACGAGTCGACGAACGTGTCCATCGTGTCGGTGTCGCGCTCGGCCGGGCCACCGCACGACGGGCAGTCGACGCGCACCCAGTCGGTGGCACCACCCAGCGGCGAGGTGCCCTTCGGCCGCAGGTCCAGCCCCTCCGCGGACGGCAGCTCGACCGGCAGCTGCTCGTCGGGCACGGCGACCTCGCCGCACGACGGGCAGTGCACGATGGGAATCGGTGTGCCCCAGAACCTCTGGCGCGAGATCAGCCAGTCGCGCAGCCGGAAGTTCGTCGTGGACGACCCCAGCCCGTCGGCCTCCAGCCGGCTGGTGATGGCCGCGATCGCCTCGGCCTTGCCCAGGCCGTCCAGCTCGCCGCTGTTGACCACGACGCCCTCGCCGGTCGTCGCGGTGCCGGTCTCGGCGGGGTCGGGCAGGGGCTCGCCGTCGTCGCCGCGGACGTCGACGACGACGCGCACGGGCAGGTCGAACGCCCGCGCGAAGTCGAGGTCGCGCTGGTCGTGCGCCGGCACGGCCATGATCGCGCCGTGGCCGTAGTCGGCCAGCACGTAGTCGCTCGCCCAGATCGGCAGCCGCTCGCCGTTGACCGGGTTGACGGCGTACCGCTCCAGGAAGACACCGGTCTTCGGTCGGTCGGTCGACAGCCGGTCGATCTCGCTCTCGCCCCGCACCCGCTCGACGTACGACGAGAACTGCGCCTGCACCTCCTCGCTCGCCCCGGACGCCAGCTCGGCGGCCAGGTCGGAGTCGGCAGCGACGACGAAGAACGTGGCGCCGTGCAGCGTGTCGGGACGCGTCGTGTAGATCGTGACCGGCTCGTCACGGCCCTCGATCGCGAACCGGACGTCGGCGCCGGTCGAGCGTCCGATCCAGTTGCGCTGCATCGTCACGACCTTGGCGGGCCAGGTGCCCTCCAGGGTGTCCAGGTCGTCCAGCAGCTGGTCGGCGTACTCGGTGACCTTGAAGTACCACTGGGTCAGCTTCTTCTTGGTGACCGGTGTGTCGCAGCGCTCGCACAGACCGTTCACGACCTGCTCGTTGGCCAGCACCGTCAGGTCCTTCGGGCACCAGTTCACCTGGGACGGCTTGCGGTACGCCAGACCCTGCTCGAACAGCCGCAGGAACAGCCACTGGTTCCAGCGGTAGTACTCCGGGTCGCAGGTGACCAGCACGCGGTCCCAGTCGAAGGCGCACGCGTAGCGGCGCATCGACGCGCGCTGCTGGGCGATGTTGTCGTACGTCCACGGCCGCGGGTCCAGACCCCGTGCGATCGCGGCGTTCTCGGCCGGCAGGCCGAACGCGTCCCAGCCGATGGGGTGCATCACGTTGAAACCGCGCTGCACCCAGTACCGCGCCAGCACGTCGCCCAGCGCGTACGCCTCGGCGTGACCCATGTGCAGGTCGCCGGACGGGTACGGGAACATGTCGAGCACGTACTTCTTGGGCCGCTCGTCGTCGGGGCGGCCGCTGCGGAAGGGCGCCACCTCGTCCCACACCGGCAGCCAGCGCGCCTCGATCGCGTGCGGGTCGTACCGGTCGGTCGTGGTCTCCTGGACCTCGGTCATCTCTCTCCACTGCTCCTCGGTGTGGACGCCCTCGGCGTCGGCCGTTCCCGACATGGAAAGACCCCTCACGCAGGAGGGGTCAGCCGCGCTGCTCGGGGCCGGAGGCCCTGCGGATCAGCGCGGCCCGGCAAGCAGGAGTCGGCGTCGCACCCGGTCAGCCTAGCCCAGTCCCTCCGGCGGCGGCACGGGCCGTCGCCGCGCGCACCGCCCCCGCCACCACGGCGCCGACCTCGGTGTGCGCGGGCCAGTCCCAGTGCAGGCCGTCCGGGTTCCCGCCGCCGCGGTCGTGCATGGCCAGGACGGCCCGCTCGACGTCGGCCACCACGACGCCGTACCGGCCGGCCCACGCGTGGCACGCGCGCACCGAGGACGCGTGCGTCGCGTCCGACGGGTACTGCGCGCTGCGCCACGGCGACGGCGTCAGCACGACGCACGGGAGGTCGGGGCGGTAGAACCGCACGCCCTCCACGACCCGGCGCAGGTAGTGGTCGGTCGCCGCCTGCGGCAGCGCCCGCCAGCGCCCACCGGTCGCGCGGACGACGTGCGGGTGCGCCCGGTGGAACGCGCGGCGCACCGCGCGGCGCACCGGGGCCGGGCGCAGGGTGGCGATCCCCTCGCGCCACCAGGTCGGGAGCGAGGCGGGCAGGGCGTCCATGCCGCCGACCGCCAGGACGAGGACGTCCGCGCGCGGCACCAGCACCGACCAGGCCACCGGGTCGCGGGTGAGCGCCCACCAGGCGTCGCGCGCCGTCCACCCAGGGCGGGCGAGCAGGTCGACCCGCGCGTCGGGGCCGAGCGCGGCGGCCGCGACCCACGGCCAGGTGCGCGGGTCGCGGGCGCCGACGGCGTCCTGCGGGCCGTGGAAGGCCAGCGAGTCGCCGAGCACCAGGAGCCGCACCCGCGCAGCGTAGGTCGCGCGCCGTCAGGACGGGCGACACGGGCGCCACGCTGCGTGAGCGGGACACGCCAGGAGGGCGGTTCCGGCGCCACCCCCCTGCGCACCTGCCACCATGAGCGCCTGCCGTCTGCCGGGGGGACACGGCGGTTCGGACGAGAGGCGGACAGCGTGCTCGGGGCGCGATGGGGCGGGGCCGTCGACGTGGTCGCAGCGACCGCGCCGGCAGGTTCGGACGCGCTCCCGGAGGCCGCGCTCACGGCCCTCGCGGTCGGCGGCGTCGTCGTCGCAGCCGTCCTCGCCGTCCTGCTCCTGCGTGCCCGTGCCGTCCTGCGGCGCGAGCGCGAGCGCCTCGGGGCCGCGCGCGACGACACCGGCGCGGCCCGCGACCTGGCGGCCCGGCACGCCTCGCGGCTCACCCGCCGCACCGCCGACGCGGTCCTGCTCGTCGACCCGTCCGCCCGGATCGTGTTCGCCAGCGAGTCCGCCGGCCAGGTGCTCGGACGCGGCGCCGAGACCCTGCGCGGCCGGCTGCTCACCGTCCTGGCCGGCCCCGACCGCGACCGCCGCCTGCTCGACGCCGTCCGCGAGCTCGCACCGGGCGAGGAGCGCGTGCTCGACCTCGAGCTCGACCTCCCCGACGGGTCGCGGGTGCGCACCCGCACCACGGTCGTCAACGACACCGACGACGCGGCGGTCGGCGCGTTCGTGGTCACCGTCCGCGACGTCACGACCGAGCTCACCCAGGCCGAGCTCGCGCTGCGCGACCCGGTGACCGGGCTGGCGAACCGGCGCGCGTTCGCCGAGCGGCTCGCCGACGGCCTGGCCGCCCGCGGCGAGGAGGACGAGACCCTCGTCGTCCTGGTCTGCGACCTCGACGACTTCAAGACGGTGAACGACCGGCTCGGCCACGCCGCGGGTGACCAGCTGCTCGCGCACGTGGCGCAGCTGCTCCTCGCCGAGCTCGGGCCGAACGACACCGCCGCCCGCACCGGCGGCGACGAGTTCGCCGTGCTGCTGGAGGCCCGCACGGTCGCGCAGGCCGAGGAGGTCGCACAGCGCGTCATCACCTCGCTGGGCCGGCCCGTGCGCGTCGACGACACCGTGGTCGAGCCCGGCGCGAGCGTCGGCCTGGCACAGGGGACGCTGGGCCAGGCCACCGCCGAGGAGCTGCTGCGCAACGCCGACGTGGCCATGTACTGGGCCAAGGACCGCGGGCGGTCCACCTACGCCGTGTACGACCCCGAGGTGCACGAGCAGGCCATCGACCGGCTGATGCTGCGCTCGGACCTGCAGCGCGCCATCCGCACCGACGAGCTGCGGCTGGTGTTCCAGCCGACCATCGACCTGCGCTCCGGCGCCGTCCGCGGGTTCGAGGCGCTGTGCCGCTGGGACCACCCGCTGCGCGGCGTCATCCCCCCGTCGGAGTTCGTGCCGATCGCGGAGGAGACGGGCATGGTGCACGCGCTCGACTCGTGGGTGCTCGTCGAGGCCTGCCGGGTCGGGGCGGCCCTGCAGCGCGACGACTTCGCCCCCACCATCGCGGTCAACGTGTCGTCGGCCCAGCTCAGCACGCCCGAGTTCGTGGTCGAGCTGCTCGCGGCGCTCGACCAGTCGGGCCTGTCGCCGGACCGCCTGCTGCTCGAGATCACCGAGACCAGCGTGCTGCGCGACGTGGAGCGGGTCATCCCGCGGCTCGCCGCGCTGCGCACGCTCGGCGTCCGCGTCGCCGTCGACGACTTCGGCACCGGTTACAGCTCGCTGGCGTACCTGTCGCGGCTGCCGCTCGACGTCCTGAAGATCGACAAGTCGTTCGTCGACCGGGTGCTCAGCGACGCCCAGGGCGCCTCGGTCGCGCAGGCCGTGCTCGACATGAGCAACTCGCTCGGGCTCACCACGGTCGGCGAGGGCGTCGAGAGCTCGGACCAGGCGCAGTGGCTGCGCGAGGCGGGCTGCACCCTCGGGCAGGGCTACCTGTGGTCGCGCCCCGTCGACCGGGAGGACATCGACGCCCTCCTGGCCGACCTGCCGGCCCGGGTGCTGCGGCTGCCGGACTGACCCGACCCCCGCGGCCGGACGTCAGCGGGCGGCGCCCCGCAGGCTGCCGGTGACCTCGCCCGCCGGGTCGTTGATGACGCAGACGACCGTGCGGTCGAAGATCCACGACACCGCGCTCGGGTAGTAGTAGAGGACCTCGAGGCTCGACTCGTTGTACCCGAGCCCGACGAAGGTCTCGAACTCCCGGGTGCACCCCTCGTCGGCCTGGCGCACGACCTCCTCGTCGCCCGGGTAGGCGCCCTGCGCGAGCTCGAACTCGGCGAACGCCTCCGCGACGTGCGACTCGCCGCAGTCGACGATCGAGTCCTCGGTGATCTCGCCGCTCGCGAGGATCTCGGCGTCGTTCGTGCACTCCCCCACCTCGAGCGAGACGTCGACCGTGGTCGGCTCGGACGTCGCGGTCTCGGTCGCGGTGTCGGACGGCGCCGAGCTGCTGGGGTCGTCGGTCGGCTCGGTGGTCTCGCTCGTGGTCGCGGTGGTCGGTGCGGCGGTGGTGGTCGCCTCGTCGCGGCTCGCGAGGTACGCCGGGACGGCGATGATGCTGCCGAGGATCCACAGCGCGCCGATCACGATGGCGGCGATCGCCAGGCCGCGGCCCCGCTGGCCGTTGCGCTTGATCTGCCCCAGCGAGATGACGCCCAGGACGATGCCGGCGATCGCGGTGATGCACAGGAAGCCGAGCACCGAGCTGATCAGCGCGCCGAGGGCCAGGCCGTTGGTGCCGCCGCGCGGGCCGCCCTGGCCACCGCCCTGACCGCCCTGACCGCCGGGTCCGCCGTAGCCGCCGCTGCCGTAGCCGGCCGCACCGTAGCCGCCCTGCTGGGCGCCGTACCCGCCCTGGTCGGCGCCGTAGCCGCTCTGCTGGCCCTGCTGGCCGCCGTACTGGCCGGGCTGCTGGCCGTAGGAGCCCGCGGCCTGCTGGCCGTACGAGGGCGTCGCGGACTGTGCCCCGTACGCCTGCGTCGGCTGGTCCTGCTTGTCGAGGGACGGCGAGGACGATTGCTGCCCGTACGACGGCGTGGACGACTGGCCGTAGGCCTGCGTCGGCTGGTCCTGCTGGCCGTACGACGGCGTGGACTGCTGGCCGTAGGCCTGGGTCGGCTGGTCCTGCTGCCCGTACGACGGGGACGAGGACTGCTGGCCGTACGACGGCGGCTGCTGGCCGTAGGCCTGCGTCGGCTGGTCCTGCTGCCCGTACGACGGGGACGAGGACTGCTGGCCGTAGGCCTGGGTCGGCTGGTCCTGCTGCCCGTACGACGGGGACGAGGACTGCTGGCCGTAGGCCTGGGTTGGCTGGTCCTGCTGCCCGTACGACGGGGTGGACGACTGCTGGCCGTACGACTGCTGGCCGTACTGCCCGCCGGACGGCTGCTGCCCGTACTGGCTCAGCGGCGGGATCGTCCCGTAGTCGCCCGACGACTGCTGCTGGCCGGAGGTCGGCAGCGGACGGGTCGCGTCGCCGCCGTCGGAGGTCGGGACGTGCTGGGTCGACTCACCGTCGCCGTCGCCCGAGCCGGACCCGTTCGAGCCCTGCGTCGCGTTCGGGTCGTCGTTCTGGCTCACGGTGCTCCCCCTGCCCTGCCGCGTCCCTGGTCGCGCGGCGTGTCGCGCGAGAGTCTGCCACGTCGTCCCCGGTGCCGTCGGTCGACCGCCGAGGTCCGGACGGCGTCCCCGCCGGCCACTGCACGAGGCGTCCTGGCACGGCACGCGTGGAGCTCCCCCACCGGAGTGCCACGTCCGACACCGAACTGGGGAAACGGGCAGGTGGTGCAACGCGAAAGGGGCCCGGCTGACGCCGGGCCCCTTCCACGTACGTGGAGCTGAGGGGACTCGAACCCCTGACCCCCTCCATGCCATGGAGGTGCGCTACCAGCTGCGCCACAGCCCCGCGGCTCGCAGAGCCGGGTGCCCCGGAGGGCGTGTCGAGCATAGTGCACCGACCCGGCGCCGCCGAAATCGGATGGCACCACCGGGGTCGGACGGGCTCAGAGCGGGTCGGGGCCCGCGTTCCAGGCGTCGAGCAGCCAGCCGTCGTCGTCGGACGGCGACGGCACGAGCACCGCCCAGTGGGCGTTGCGGAGCCGTCCGAGCACCCGGTTGGGCACGCCCAGCACCTGCTCGACCGCCGAGCGCAGCGCCCCGCCGTGGCTGACCAGGACGAGCACGCCCTCGGTGGCGGCGGCGTGCTCGCGGAACGCGGTGGCGAACCGGGCGCCGGCCTCGCTGATGCGCTCGCCCCCGCCGATCCGCAGGTCCTCGCCGGCCTTCCACGCCTCGAGCTCGTCGGGCCAGCGCTCGACGATCTCGGCGCGCGTCAGGCCCTCCCACGTACCGGCGAACACCTCGCGCAGCCGCTCGTCGGTCTCGACCTCGACGCCGACCGCCCGGCCGAGGGCCTGGGCGGTGGCGCGGGCGCGGGACAGGTCGGACGACACGATCCGCGACGGCGGCGGCGCGAGGGCGGCCAGCACGGTGGCGGTGCGCTCGGCCTCGACCACCCCGACCTCGTCGAGCGGGACGTCGGCCTGCCCCTGCCAGGTGCCGGAGGCGTTGGACGCGGTGCGCCCGTGGCGCAGCAGGTAGACGGCGCTCGCGCGCCGCGACGGCGACCCGGTCACCGGGGCGTGCGGACGGACTCGGGCAGGTCGATGACCGGGCAGTCCTTCCAGAGCCGCTCGAGGGCGTAGTACTGCCGGTCGTCGGCGTGCTGCACGTGCACGACGACCTCGCCGTAGTCGAGCAGCACCCAGCGTCCCTCGCGCAGGCCCTCGCGTCGGACGGGCTTGACGCCCAGGGCGGACAGCCGCTCCTCGATGGCCTCGACGACGGCCCGCACCTGGCGGTCGTTGTCGGCGGCGGCGAGCAGGAAGCAGTCGGTGATGACGAGCTGGTCGCTGACGTCGAGGGCGATGATCTCCTCGGCCAGCTTCTCGGCCGCCGCCTCGGCGGCGGCGACCGTGAGCTCGACGGCGCGGTCGGTGGCGGTCACGTCGTCCAGCCTCTCACGCGGGGGTGACGGTGAGCCCGTCCGCTCCCCCGTCGCCGCGGTACAGGCCGTGCTTGCCGATGTACTGCACCACGCCGTCGGGCACGAGGTACCAGACCGGCTCGCCGGCGACGACGCGGTCGCGGCAGTCGGTCGACGAGATCGCCATCGCGGGCACCTCGAGCAGCGAGACCCGGTCGCGCGGCAGCCCGGTGTCGGTCAGGTCGTGGCCGGGACGGGTGACGCCGATGAAGTGCGCGAGGTCCCACATCTCCCCGACGTCCTTCCAGCCCAGGATCTGCGACAGGGCGTCGGCGCCGGTGATGAAGAACAGCTCGGAGTCGGGGCGCTGCGCGGACAGGTCGCGCAGGGTGTCGATCGTGTAGGTCGGCCCGGGACGGTCGACGTCGACCCGGCTGACGGTGAAGCGCGGGTTCGAGGCGGTGGCGATCACCGTCATGAGGTACCGGTGCTCGGGAGGGCTGACGTGCTCGTCGGCCTTCTGCCACGGGCGCCCCGTCGGGACGAAGACGACCTCGTCGAGGTCGAAGCGCGACTGCACCTCGCTGGCGGCCACGAGGTGGCCGTGGTGGACGGGGTCGAACGTCCCGCCCATCACGCCGAGGCGGTGACCCACGTCAGGTGCCCCGCGTGCCGGTCAGTGCCGGGTGCCGACGCTCTTGAAGGCCCAGGTCACCAGCAGCAGGAACGCGAACGCCGCGAGGGAGCCCAGCCCGAACGCCTCCGCCGGGATCGGCAGCTCGTTGTGGTGCTCGGCGGCCTCCTCGGCCGCGCCGGAGAGCAGGACCAGGACGTCGTGGGCGGCGTGCATGGCGACAGTCTGGCAGACCGCGCACCGCCGCACCCGGCCGCGGCGCGCTATCGTCGTCCCGTGCGCACGACGAACCTTCGCTGGTGGGCCGCCTAGGCGGCCCTCCTTCGCGCACCCCGAGGCCGCCCCACGAGGCGGCCTCCGTCGTCCCCGGGCCCTGCGCCCCGGCGGCCGGTCGCCTCCCCCACCCAGGAGGACGACATGACCACCACATTCACCACCGCCACGCCGACCACCGCGCCGGCCCCCGGCACCCCGCGGGCCGTGCCCACGTCGCCGCCGCGCACGCTGTCGGGCCTGAAGCCGACCGGCTCGCTGCAGCTCGGCAACCTGCTGTCGGCCGTGCGCCCGCTCGCGCGGGCCAGCCGCACCGCGACCGCCACCGACCAGGTGCTGGTGATGGTCGCCGACCTGCACGCGCTCACCGTGCCCCACGACCCCGCGCGGCTGCGCCGGCTCACCCGCGAGGTGGCTGCCGTGACGCTCGCGGCCGGCACGGACACCTCGGGCGCGACCGTCTTCGTGCAGTCGCAGGTGCCCGCCCACCGCCGCCTGCACTACCTGCTCGAGGCGGTCGCCCGCGTCGGCGAGAGCACGCGGATGACGCAGTTCCGGGAGAAGTCGCGCCGCGGCACGTCGGACGGCGTCCGGCTCGCGCTGCTCACCTACCCGGTGCTCATGGCCGCCGACATCCTGCTCTACGGCATCGACGAGGTGCCGGTCGGCGAGGACCAGCTGCAGCACCTCGAGCTCGCGCGGTCGCTGGCCCAGCGCGCCAACCACCTCTACGACGCACGGCTCACGGTCCCGCGCCCCGTGCAGCCGTCGTCCGGAGTGCGCCTGCGCGACCTGCAGGACCCCGCGCTGAAGATGGAGAAGACCAACCCGTCGCCGGCGGGGGTGCTGTTCGTGCTCGACCCGCCGGACGTGCTGGCGCGCAAGGTGGCTCGTGCCGTCACCGACGGCGAGTCGGGCCCGGACGCCGTGCGGTACGACCCGGTGGCCAAGCCCGGGGTCTCGAACCTGCTCGACGTGCTGGCGGCGTGCACCGGCGTCGACCCGGCCTACGCGGCCCGCGGCATCGACTCCTACGGGGAGCTCAAGGCCGCCGTCACCGAGACCGTCGTGGCCACGCTGCGCCCGGTGCAGGACGCGTACCGCGAGATCGTCGGCGACGCAGCGGGTCTCGACCGGGTGCTGTCCGAGGGACGCGATCGCGCGGCGGCGCTGGCGGAGCCGGTCGTCGCGCGGCTCGAGGAGGCGATGGGTGTGTGAGCGGTGCTCAGAGGGCGAGGTGCATGACGTGCAGCCCGACCCGCCCGTGCCGACGGGACTCGAACGCCTCCGGGACGGTGCACAGGACGCGGAACCCCAGGTCCTGCCACAGCCGCACCGCGGCGGTGTTGGTCTCGACGACGGCGTTGAACTGGATCGCGGCGAACCCCTGCTCGCGGCTCCACCGCACCATGTCCTCGCCCAGCAGCCGCCCGACGCCGCGGCCGCGCGCGGCCGACGAGACCATGAAGCTGGCCGTGCCGACGTGGCTGCCGCGCCCGGGACGGTTCGGACCCATCGTCGCGCTGCCGAGCAGCGTGCCGTCGGCGTCGACGGCGACGCTCGTGCGCCGCGGCTGGTCGAACCACAGCGCGCGCACCTCGTCGGCGGTCAGACCCTCCGGGTAGGAGTAGGTCTCGCCGTCGTCGACGATCTCGTGGAACACCGGGACGAACGCGTCGAGGTCGTCGGGACGCGCGTCGCGCACGACGACCTCAGGCACGTACGTGCCCCTCGCCGTGGACGATCCACCGGGTGGTCGTCAGCTCGGCCAGCCCCATCGGGCCGCGGGCGTGCAGCTTCTGGGTCGAGATGCCGATCTCGGCGCCGAGGCCGAGCTGGCCGCCGTCGGTGAAGCGGGTCGACGCGTTCACCATCACGGCGGCGGAGTCGACCTCCGACGAGAACCGTTGCGCCGCAGCGAGGTCTGCCGTCACGATCGCCTCGGTGTGGCCGCTCGACCAGCGACGGACGTGGGCGAGGGCGTCGTCGAGGGAGTCGACCACGCCGACGGCCACCTCCAGCGCGAGGTACTCGGTGGCCCAGTCGTCGTCGGTGGCGCGCTCGACCGGGACGTCGCGGGCGGCCGCCGCGGCGGCCGCCCGGTCGTCGACGTGCAGCCGCACCCCCGCCTCGTGCAGGTCGGCGAGCACGTCGCCCAGCAGCCCCTCGGACGCGTCCGCGTGCACCAGCACCGTCTCGGCCGCGTTGCAGACGCCGACCCGGTGCGTCTTGGAGTTCAGCACGATCCGGCGGGCGACGTCGGGGTCGGCCGAGGCGTCGAGGTAGACGTGGCAGTTGCCGACGCCGGTCTCGATGACGGGGACCGTCGACCCCTCGACGACCGCCTGGATCAGGCCCGCGCCGCCGCGCGGGATGAGCACGTCGACCAGGCCGCGGGCGCGCATCAGGACCGCGGCGCCCTCGCGCCCCCAGGGGTCGACCGTGGCGACGAGGTCTGCGGGCAGACCCTGCGCCACCAGCGCCTCGCGGACCACCTCGACCAGCACCACGTTCGACTCGAGCGCGGCCGACCCACCTCGCAGCACGACGGCGTTGCCGCTCTTCAGCGCCAGCGCGGCGGCGTCGACGGTGACGTTCGGGCGCGCCTCGTAGATCATCGCGACCACACCCATCGGCACCCGGACCTGCTGCAGGCGCAGCCCGTTCGGCAGCCGCTGGCCGCGCACCACCTCGCCGCACGGGTCGGGCAGCGCGGCGACGGCACGCACGTCGGCGGCGATCGCGGCGACCCGGTCGGCGTCGAGCCGCAGCCGGTCGAGGAGGCCGGCGGCCATCCCGGACGCC